>JBBIRN010000006.1:0-24069 GCA_037441785.1 Candidatus Aminicenantota bacterium
GTGATCTGCAGCCTTAATTTTTTTCTCTGGCTTCCTGGTGATGGCCAGAAGCCTTCAAGCGAAGAAATATTATGAACATTGTTTTAGCTTCTGGCTTTTTGTTAAACTGTTATCTGGTGTGATGTTAATTGAAAGATGGCAGGCCTAAAATGACCATTAAAAAAAACTTAACAGAGAACCTTACCCGCCGGGATTTCCTCAAGGCTTCAGTGGCCGGTTTAGGCACTTTAGTTTTCCAGAATGAGCTTGGTGCCCGTTTGAAAGAAGGTGCCAGGCCAAACTTCCTTTTTATCCTGACCGATGACCAGCGCTTTGATATGCTGGGTTGTGCCGGAAATCCGATTATTAAGACTCCGAACATTGACCGTCTGGCGCGGGAAGGAGTACGATTTGAACAAGCTTTCGTTACCACCCCGATTTGTGCTGCCAGCCGGGCCAGTATCTTTACTGGCACTTATGAACGGACCCATACTTATACTTTTACCAAACCGCCTCTAACCCGGGCTTTCACGGACATAAGCTATCCAGTTTTGCTGAGGAAAGCTGGCTACCAGGTGGGTTTTGTGGGCAAATTTGGCGTCAAGGTAGAAGAAGGCGTTGAGAAACAAATGTTTGATTATATGAAACTGACCAGTTTTCCTTATTTCCAGACAGTTAATGGAGTCAAGCGTCATATAACTGAATTGGAAGGCGAATACGCGGTCGATTTCCTTTGTCAGGTGAGGCCCGGTCAGCCCTTCTGCCTGGTCTGGTGCCCCTGGGCGCCTCATGCTGATGATGATAATCCCGAACAATATTTCTGGCCGCCGGAGGTTGATGATTTATATCGGGATGTACAGATTCCTGTTCCGGAGATGGCTGACCCAAAATATTATGAATCTCAACCGGAATTTCTGAAAAACACCATGAACCGTACCCGCTGGTTCTGGCGCTTTGATACTCCTGAAAAATACCAGAAGATGGTTAAGGGCTACTACCGGATGATCAGCGGTGTTGACCTGGTGCTCGGGAGAATCTTAGCCGAGCTGAAGCGCTCGGGTCTGGACAAAAACACGGTCATTATCTTTTCTTCTGATAATGGGTATTTTCTGGGCGAGAGAGGATATGCCGATAAATGGCTCATGTATGACCTGTCCATAAGAGTGCCTTTAATTTTTTATGACCCGCGGGCTCCAAAGGAAAGTCGCGGCCTTTTGAGAAAAGAAATGGTGCTCAACATTGATATTCCGGCTACCATTCTGGATTTGGCCGGACTGCCTGTTCCCGATAAGTACCAGGGCCGCAGTCTTAAGCCTCTGCTCGGGCGGGGAAAGCCAGATTGGCGAAAAGAAATTTTCTGCGAGGAACTCTGGGATAATCCGGAAATCCCTCAGAGTGAAGGTGTCCGAACCGACCGCTGGAAGTATATTCAGTATCCTAAGCATCCGGAATATGTAGAGCTTTTTGACTTAAAAACAGATCCCCAGGAAAAGCACAACCTGGCCCGTTTACCCCAATACCAGGCTACTCTTGAAGAGCTCCGCCGCCACTGCCAGAAGTGGATTCAACGACTGGTGGAAGACAGAAAAAAATTCCAATAATTCCAGCAAAGGCTCAACTTAGAACGATTAGTTTTCGGGGAAAAATTTAAAGGAAATGGCTTAAATTTCTGGTTTGACACCAAGTTCTGTTCTCAGCCGGTTAAGCTCTTTGGTCAGGTCATCTCTAACCTTCTGGTAATCAGGGTGGTTATAAACATTGTTCACTTCCTGAGGGTCAGCTTCAAGGTCGTAAAGTTCCCAACAGTCAATGTCATAATAAAAATGAATTAGTTTGTAGCGGGAAGTCCTAAGGCCATAGTGGCGCTTAACGGAGTGGACAGCCGGGTATTCGTAGTAATGGTAGTAAAAAGATTTTCGCCAATCAGAAACTTTTTTCCCCTGAAGGATGTCTTTAAATGATTTTCCCTGCATGTAAGCGGGCACAGGCAGTCCAGCCATGTCCAGCAGGGTGGGAGCTAAGTCCACGTTAAGTACCAGGTGTTCGCGGTCAACCTTTCTTTCTCCGCCGTCGGGATAGCGGATGAACAGAGGGAAGCGAATGCTTGGTTCATACATAAAGCGCTTGTCAAACCAGCCATGTTCGCCAAGGAAGAAACCCTGGTCGGAAGCATAAACGATCAGAGTGTTATTGGCCAGGCCTTCTTTATCCAGAAAGTCTAATAGCCGGCCTATACTTAAATCAACTGAAGCTATACAACGCAGATAATCCTTGATGTAGCGCTGGTATTTCCATAAAGCCAGTTCCTGGCCTTCAAGTTTTTTTCTCCGGAACTCTTCATTTTCCTCGCGGTAGGCCTCTTCCCAGGTTTTTTTCTGCTCCTCAGTCAGGCGGTTATAAACAGAGTACCAGTAGTCCAGGCCGGTTTTTTCCTGCTCGTTTATTTCTTCGGCCTTTAAGGGGAATAGCTTCAGGTCATAAGACAGGTAAGCGTGGTCAGCAATTCTCATCTCCTGACTGCGGGCGGCCTCACACCTGGTGCGATAGTCGTCAAAAAAAGTTTCCGGAACAGGGAGGTCCTCATTTCTAAAAAGGTGGAGAGCTTCCGGGCCCGGCATCCAGTTGCGGTGAGGTGCCTTGTGGTTCATGAACAGCAGGAAGGGCTTGCTCTTATCTCTGTTTTTAATCCAGGTCAGACATTTTTCTGTAAGTATATCAGTGACGTAGCCATGTTCCTGGTATTTTCGGTCTTTTTCAATGAAGTCCGGATTATAGTATTGACCCTGATCAGGTAGAATGGAGAAATAATCAAAGCCGACTGGAGTAGCTTTCAGGTGCCATTTTCCCACCAGAGCAGTCTGGTAGCCCGCTTTTTTAAAGAGCACCGGGAAGGTTCCTTCCTGGGATTTCATTTCAACGCTGTTATCAATTACTCCATGCTGATGACTGTATTGACCGGTGAGAATAGAAGCCCGGCTGGGAGCGCAGATGGAATTGGTAGCGAAGCTGCAGTCAAAACGGACTCCTACTTGAGCCAATCTGTCCAGGTGAGGCGTCTGAATAAGACGACTACCGTAGGCGCTAATAGCCTGGCAGGCGTGGTCATCAGACAGGATGAAAATAACGTTAGGCCTGGAACTTTGCCTTCGGCAGGAAATGGAAGAGAAAACCTGCGGCAGGCTTAAAGTTCCAACCGCGGTAAGTTTCAAGAAATCCCGGCGGTTTAATTTGTCGCTCATTTTTCTTGCTCCTACGGCCCATAATTATCAAATAAAAGAAAGCATATCAAGTTTTTAATTTCCTTGTTTCGGTCTTTTAAAATTGAATAAGTTTTTAACGAAGAGGCGGGAAAGTTAGCAGAATCAACTCTAACGGTGGGATAGAAAATTTTTTGTATCAGTGGACAAACTATCGCTGGCAGCTTGTGATTATTAAAAAATCTTTTGACTTAATTCACTTTATTAATTATGTTAAAAAACAAAGGATGAAAATCATGAAAAATATTTGGAGCAAATTTTCGGTTCTTTCCAAGTTATTTATTCTAATGGTTATTATTATTGAACTTTCTGCCTTGCTCTCGGCCACGCTTGTTTTCCCTCCTGATGAATATGCCCGGCGCCGGACACGGTTAATGGAGCACATAGGCGATGGCGTGGCTATTTTTCTTGGGGCAAAGACTCCGAGCGGCGATTACCAGTTTTATCAAAATAATGATTTGATTTATTTCTGCGGAGTGGAAATTCCAAATGCCATCCTGGCCATTGATGGTCAGAAAAAAGAAAGTATTCTTTTCTTCACCATGGAGGAAAAAGAAGCTGAAGGCGAAGGCCTTTCTCTGTCTTTAATCCGCGAGCCACAAAAAGTCACGGGCCTGGAGAAAGTTATGCCTTTGGAGCAATTTCCGGGATATATGATGGGTCTGAATAACCAGGGTCGAACTATCTATACCATGTTTTATCCAGAAGAATTAATGAGAGAAAATAGCCGAGAAAAATACAATGCTCTGCAGAAGACGATGGTACTGGATTTATTCGACCAGCGTCTGACCAAAGAATTGCAATTTGTTTTCCAGCTAAGAAATAAATTCCCGCATCTGCGGGTTGAAGATATCTCAGCGGTGGTCTGGGATTTAAGAAAATATAAATCACCGGCTGAAATAGAAGTACTCCGTCAGGCTGGCCGGATTGGAGTCAAAGCCCACCGCGCCGTTATCCAGGCCACACGGCCAGGTGTTACCGAAAAAGAGCTGGCTGCACTTTTTGAGTATGTTTGCCTAAAGGAAGGAGCCCAGGACTTAGCCTTCTACACCATCATTATGTCAGGGAAAAATCATGCCTACGGTCATTATCATGCCTATGACCGTACCCTGCAGGACGGAGATTTTGTTATCCTGGATGCGGCCCCTGATTATAAATACTACAACGTTGACCTCTCCACCTCTTTTCCGGTTAACGGGAAGTTTACTCCGCGACAGAGAGAACTTTACCAGAAAGCACTGCTGGTTCGCCAGGCCTGTTTGAATAGTTACCGGCCAGGAATTACTCTGCGGCAGGTCTCCGAAGAGGCCAAGAAATATTTGCAGGAAAAAGGCCTGTCTCCTGAGGACCGTGATTTAAAAGGTCCCCTTCGTTATGGCGGATACAACCATTCGGTTGGCCTGGCCACTCATGATGTCCAGGCCACTTTTTCCGGACCCGATGAAGTGTTAAAACCCGGTTACGTTTTTTCCTGTGATATTCAGGTGATTCATCCTGAGGAACAGATCGGTATCCGTCTTGAGGACAACATTGTTATCACTGAAAACGGTTATATAAATTTAGGGGAGGGACTTCCACGAACTGTAGAAGAAATAGAAGAGCTGATGAAAAAAGATGGCATTATTCAGGTGCTTAAAAAAAATAAGGTTTATTAAGATCATTAAGATAGAGTTCTGGCTTTAAAACCAGGGCGGAGGAGAATAGTCATGAAGAGAAACTTAGCTGTTTTTAAAGGCATTATTTTTGTTTTATTTCTGAGCACGATTTTTCTTTCACCGTGCATGATGGGAACTTATGCTCAGCAGGTTAATTTCAGCCAAAAACCGCGTCAGTGGGAAAGAAGCAGAACCTATGATGCCCATCACTATTTGATTAAACTTAATCTGGATGTGGAGGGAAAAGCTTTCCAAGGGGAAGCGGTCCTGACCCTGAGTTCGCTTCGCCCTGATTTAAAAACTGTTGAGCTTGATGCTGAAGACTACCGGGTCGAAAAGGTAAATGATGAATGGGGGCGAACTCTTTCTTTTAAGCAAACAGATAAAAAACTTTTGGTTGAGCTCCTGCGACCTTATAGTGTAGGCGAAGTATTTTCCATCACGGTCTTTTATCGCAGTGATGACCAGGCCCATAAAACTACCGACAAAAAGGGACTGCGGTTTTTTGAGGCTACAGCGGAACATCCGACGTTGGTGGCTTCAGATTCCTGGCCTGACGGAGTTCATCACTGGTTTCCCTGCTACGACTTTCCCAATGATAAAGTCACCAATGAAATCATCGCGACCGTGAAGGAGCCCTATAAAGTTGCTTCCAATGGTCGCGTGGTGAGTGTGGTAAAGGATGAGCGCGAACAAACAGTAACCTATCACTGGCTTCAGGACAAGCCTCATTCTACTTATTTAATTTTCCTGGCGGCTGCTCCTTATGAGATTATCCGTGACCGCTACGAGAATATTCCTATCAACTACTGGGTCTTCCCCCAGCAGGCCAAAGATGCCCTTCGTTCTTATGAAAAAACACCTAAAATGATGGAATTCTTCATCAAGACCTTTGGCACTCCCTATCCCTGGGATAAATATGACCAGATATCTGTGCCTCTGGGTGGAGGGGCTGAAAGCACTTCGGCTACGGCCATGACTTATGTGATTATCCATGACGAAAAAGCTGAGAAGGATTTTTCCAGCATTGGAATCGTTTCGCACGAACTGGCTCATCAGTGGTGGGGAGACCTGATCACTTTACGGAGCTGGGAGCATGCTTGGCTCAACGAGAGTTTTGGCACTTACTCTGATTATCTTTATCACGAGTACGACCGCGGACCTGAAGAAGGGGCCATAAATTTGCTGAACAAGAAAAATGCTTATCTGAGGGAAGCCAGAACAAGGTACATCCGACCAATTGTCACTGACCATTATGATGCTCCGCAGGATTTGTTTGATGCCCATTCCTATCAAAAAGGCGCCTGCGTGCTTCATATGCTCAGATTCGTCCTTGGTGACCAGCGTTTCTTTCAGGTACTAAAAGAATTTCTCCACCGCTATTCATTTCAACCGGTTGATACCCATGATTTTATGAAGACAGTCAAGGAAGTTACCGGTGAAAACCTGGACTGGTTTTTTGAGCAATGGCTTTTTAAACCAGGACACCCGGTTTTTGAGATTTCCTCAAGCTGGGATGAAGCGAAGAAAACACTGGGCCTGACCATTAAGCAGGTTCAGGATACTTCCCGCGGGATTCCTGTATTTAAAACTCCGGTATTGATCGGGATAAGGGGAAGCAAGAGTCTTGATGAGGAGAGCATTAAGGGGGATAAGGATGATGAAGTCCTTTACCAAATCTGGATAACCGGTAAAGAAAATTATTACGAATTTCACCTGACGGCTAAACCCCTTCTCGTTCGCTTTGACCGCGGCAATTATCTTCTCAAGGAATGGACTTTTCCTAAAAGTGTAGAAGAGCTGCTTTTCCAGGCACGAAATGATGACGTGATCGGCCGGATGTGGGCTGTCGAGCAGCTGGAAAAATTTGCTGATAAGTCAGAGGTGGTAAAAGCTGTACAGGACGTGGCCAGGGGTGATGAATTCTGGGCCGTAAGGAAAACAGCAGTAGAAACCATTGGTAGCTGGAAGAATATAAAGTTTGTTCCTTTTTTAAAGGAAAAATGTAAAGATAGGCATTCCCAGGTAAGAGCCGCGGCGCTGAAAGCTCTGGGAGATTTGGCTCAGCCGGCGCTGGCCGGGTTTTTCCAGGAATGCTTTAACCGTGACGATAGCTACGTGGCTCAGGCTGAAGCTCTTAGAGCTCTGGGAAAAACCGGGGATAAGAAGCAGGCTGATTTTCTCAAAAAGGCAGCAGCCCTGCCTTCCTACCGGAACATAATCAAAAACGCCGCCCTGGAAGCACTTAAGCAACTGGGCCTAGAGCAATGAGTACACGTTACTTCCGCTATTTGATTATGAAATTTACCCGAGGAATAGATTTAAGAGGAATTTTAGGCTCACCATAAATTTTGGAGGTGAGCCGGAGGGGTTAATTAAGATGAAAATTGAGTTTAAACAAAAATAAAATCTTCCCCCGGCAAGGAGGGATTATGAGAAGAATAAAGAAATTTTATTTTTTCTTAGTTATCTTTTGTATGTTTTTTGCCTTCACCGGTAAGGTGAGATTGATTGGAGACAATGGTGCTCAAGAAACAACCTCCTGGGCAAAATTATCGCCTGCTGTTGAATCTAAGTTAAAGGCTATATTTGAAAGTGGGGAGTTTAATGCCCGCATATTTAAAGGCGAATGGCAGCTGGATAGCACTGCTTACACAGTCCTGGAAAGAAATCCAGAGGGAAACGGGCTGGAGCTGGTAAGGTATGAGGTCATAACAGGTAACAGAACTGTTCTGGCTGGCCCGGCTCAATTAATTCCCCTTGGAGAGCAGAAACCTTTAGCCGTGGAAAATTATGCCCTCTCCCCCGACGGGGACTTTATTCTGCTGCAGACGAATTCTCGGACCGATGAGGAAACTGGAGAACTTCTTGTTGATTATTGGCTTCTAAAGCGACAGGACGGACACCTGAGGAAAATTGTTTCCGGCGGAGACCCGGTAGATATGGGGCAATGTTTTTCTCCTGATAGCCGAAAAATTATTTTTAGTCTTAAAGATAATCTTTACGTTTATGAGGTGGAAACCGGTCGCCAGATTTCTCTAACCACCGATGGCGTGGTAAATAAGATTTCTAATGGAGAGGCTGTATGGAGCCCGGATGGGAAATATATTGCCTACATACAATCTGACTCTTCAAAGGTATTATTGCGACCTGTTCTTGTGCCGGTGGATCCGACCTACCCGAAAGTGAGATATGTGCGCTTTGCCCGGGTAGGAACTCCTATCCCTCGCCTTCGCCTTGGTGTGGTGAAAGCAGATGGGGGCGAAACTTTATGGCTTAGAATTGGCAAAGAGAATGAAGAATTTTATCTAAGAAAATTGGCCTGGCTTAAAAACTCAAAAGAGATTTGCCTGGAAAAGCTGAGTCGGTCAAGAGACTACCGAGAATTTTTGGTGGCCGAGGTAACCAGCGGAAAAGTAGAGAAAGTTTATTGGGAAAGCGATCCAGCCTGGGTGGATGCCAGTTATGAGACAAATGCCGGACTGAACTGGATAGACAATGATAAATCATTCATAGTGATTTCGGAAAAAGATGGCTGGCGCCGTGCCTATAAATTATCACGAAATAAGAAATCAAAAGAAGTACCCTTAACACCTCGCGGGGTAGATATAATTTCTCGGGTGGGGCTGGATGAAAAAAGAGGATGGTTCTATTATCTGGCCTCTCCTGATAATGCCACGCAGAGTTATCTTTATCGGGTTCGTTTAGACGGAAAATCAATACCCCAGCGAGTAACCCCGTCCGGTCAGAAGGGAGCACACAATTATATTTTATCACCTGATGGGCGATATGCCTTTCACACCAGCTCAACTTTTGATACTCCTCCGGTGACAGAATTAATTCAGTTGCCCGAGCATAAAATAATTCGGGTTCTGGAAGATAACAGACAATTAAGAGCCAGAATAGAAGGGATGAAGTTTCCTCCGGTTGAATTCTTGCAGATTGATATCGGAGATGGCGTAGTAATGGATGCCTGGGTGATAAAACCCAGGGATTTTAACCCGGAGAAAAAGTACCCGGTTTTTGTCTGGGTTTATGGAGAACCGCATGCTCAAACAGTTCTCGACCAGTGGCAGGGGGCACGAGGCCTGTTTCATCGGGTTATAGCTGATGCCGGTTATCTGGTAGTCTCTATTGATAATTGCGGCACACCAGCGCCTAAGGGAGCAGCCTGGAGACGGGCCATATTTGGCAGCCTTGGTCCTTTATCAACAAAAGAGCAGGCTGCTGCCTTAAGAGAACTCGGCCGGAAGCTAAATTATGTTGATTTATCAAGAGTTGGCGTTTGGGGATGGAGCGGAGGAGGCTCTAACACTTTGAACGCCATGTTCCGGGAACCTGACCTTTATAAAGTTGGAATTGCTGTGGCTCCCAAACCTCAGCCCCAACTTTACAATGCCTGGTTTCAGGAAATCTACATGCGCACACCTGAGGTAAATCCCGAGGGATACAAAAAATCTGCTCCCATTAATTTCGCCGAGGGATTGAAAGGACATCTGTTGATTGTGCATGGTTCCGGAGAAACTAATACTCACATTCAGATTACTGAAGGACTGGTGGACCGACTGATAGCCCTGGGTAAGCAGTTTGATTATATGGTTTATCCTAATAGGGATCATGGTCTTAGAGAGGGTGAAGGGACAATACTACACCTTTATATGTTGATTGCCCGGTATCTTATTACCCATCTTCCACCTGGCCCACGTTGAACAGGGTACCACTTGCAGAGAAGGAAATATTTACGGCCATTGGATTGGGTAATGATTCTTATAATTTATTGATGGTTTTATGTTGTTTGAAGGGAGTTAAAAAAATGAAAAAAAATATTTTAGCTCTGTTAAGCATTGCCGGGTTAATAATTTTGGCTTTTTCCTGCAATCATTCCCCCATGGGCCTAAAAAAAGCGGCGGACGGAATAATTTTAAACCTAAAGGGCGGTGCGCTAAAAATTCAATTGTGTACTGACCGGGTAGTCAGAGTTGTTTTTCACCCCAACCGGAATTTCCACCTGAGAAAAAGCCTGGTGGTAGAAAGAAGCTGGGAACCTGTTCCCTTTGAGGTAAAGTCGGAAGGTGATAAGGTCAGGGTTTCCACAGGGAAGTTAACTGTGGTCATAAATAAAAACAGTGGGGCTATAGATTTTTATGACGCCGGGGGCAAACTGCTTTTGCAGGAAGATGAAAAAAATCCTCGGAAAATGACCAGGGCCTCGGTCATGGGAGAAAAAACATATCATGTCCAGCAGAATTTTAGTTTGTCTCCAGAAGAAGGTGTTTATGGGCTGGGGCAGCATCAGGAAGGTGTTATGAACTACCGGGGACATGATGTTTTACTTGTTCAAGAAAATGAAAAAGTTTCTGTTCCTTTTTTAGTTTCAACCAATAATTACGGAATTTTATGGGACAATTATTCCAAAACGAAATTTCATGACGGCCAGGATGGCACTTATTTTTGGTCTGAAGTAGGGGACGCTATTGATTATTATTTTATAGGTGGAAAGGATTTAGATGAGGTAATCAAAGGATACCGGGAGATTACGGGCCAGGCACCAATGTTTCCTCGCTGGGCCTTCGGCTTCTGGCAATCAAAAGAAAGATATCGGACAGGACAAGAGTTGATGGAAGTGGTTAAGGAATATCGCCAGAGAAAAATCCCCATAGATCTTATAATTCAGGACTGGCTGTACTGGGGTGATGCCTCGGAATGGAGTGCCATGAAGTTTGATGAGGAGAGGTATCCCCGGGCAGAAGAAATGATAAAGACCCTTCATGATAAATATCATATTCACTTCATGGTTTCTATCTGGCCGGTATTAGGCCCCAAAACTGAGATATATAAAGAAATGGAAAAAAAGGGGCTGCTTTATAGTCCGGTAGTCAGAGCCCAAGGCAAAGTTTATGATGCTTACAATGAAGAAGCTAGAAAGATCTATTGGAAATACATCAATAAAGGTCTTTTCTCCAAGGGAGTAGATGCTTTTTGGATGGATTCTACTGAACCAGAAGTGGATGAAGCCGACGAGAAACACATTAAACAAATTGGTCAAACTGCTTTGGGAAGCATAGCTCGTTACCTCAATACTTACTCTCTGATGACAACTAAAGCAGTATATGAAGGGCAGAGGTCAGTTAGTTCAGATAAGCGCGTAGTGATTTTAACTCGTTCAGCTTTTGCCGGTCAGCAGAGATATGCCGCTGCTACCTGGTCGGGTGATATAGTCGCCCGCTGGGATGTTTTCAGGAATCAGATCTCGGCCGGATTAAACTTCTGTATGTCAGGAATCCCTTACTGGACTACAGATATCGGTGCTTTTTATGTTCGGCAATATGGTGCTTTTTTTGATGAAGGATGTAATGACCCAGGCTATCGTGAAATGTATGTCAGGTGGTTTCAGTATGGGGCTTTCTGCCCCATTTTTCGCTCCCATGGGACAGATACTCCCCGAGAAGTCTGGAGATTCGGAGAGCCAGGCAGTTGGGCTTATGACACTCTGGTCAAATATGATAACTTGAGATACCGTCTTCTGCCCTACATATATTCACTGGCCTGGAAAGTTACCCGTGATGGATACACCATTATGCGCGGGTTACCGATGGATTTCAGTGCCGATAAGACGGTACTAAACATTGACAATCAATTTATGTTTGGTCCAGCTTTATTAATTTGCCCCGTTACCAAACAAATGTACTATGGCGAAGATTACCTTAATGAAGTTATTCCCTCAGATTACCTGTTTACACCTGAAGGCAAAAAAGGTGGCCTGCGAGTTGAATTTTATAATGGCCAGAATTTTGAAAAATTAATTACTACCCAGGTTCAAGAAAAAGTTGATTATGATAGCTGGGAACAGGGATTGCCTGGGGGGGTTGATAAAAACCGTTATTCCATTCGCTGGATTGGTGAAATCCTGACCAAAGGGGCTGGAGAATATGAATTTTGGGTCACCTGCGATGATGGGGTACGCTTCTGGCTAGATGATAAATTGATGATTGATTCCTGGCAGGCCCAGAGAGGCAGAAATCATAAAGTGAAAGTTAAATTAGAAGGCGGGAAAAAATACCGGATAAGAATTGATTATTTTAATAGCCAGATAGGAACGCAGATGAGGCTGGCCTGGACAACTCCTGATATGCCTAAGGAAATCTATACTCCTGATAAAATAAAGTCATGGCGTCTATATCTCCCCGAGGCTGAAGGATGGTATGATTTTTGGACCGGTGAAAGAAAAGAAGGCGGGGAATGGGTGGAAAGAGAAGTTCCTATTGATATTATGCCCATTTATATCAGAGCCGGGTCCATTGTGCCCATGGGACCTGAACTCCAGTACTCAACAGAAAAACCGGCCGATCCTGTTGAACTTAGAGTCTACCCCGGAGCGGATGGAGAATTTGTCCTTTATGAAGATGAAAGCGATAATTATAATTATGAAAAAGGAATCTATGCTCTCATTCCGATCAAATGGGATGAAAAAAATCAGACTTTGACTATCGGAGAGGAAAAAGGAAATTTTCCGGGCAAACTTACCAGGAGAACTTTTCATATAGTCTGGGTCGACAAGAATCATGGAATTGGAGTTGAACCTGAGAAACATCCGGATAAGATAGTTATCTATGAAGGGAAAACGGTCCAGGTTAAGAGGTAAGATTGAAAGTACAGGTCTTGTCCCTTAAGAAAAGCCAAAGATAATAATGGATCTTTATTTGCGGGTAAAAAAGTAAGCAGGGAATGAAGATAAATCCCGGACGAAAAAAGAATCGATTTTTTATGAGAGCAAGTGGGAGTGAGTTTGTGCCTGGCGTAAAAAAAATTGGTATGGAACCGCAAGGCGATTAATTCATAAACAAGCGAGCAAGAGATGAGAAAAAAAACTAACGGGAGGGGAAGGCCGATTCTTTCCGTCGTCTTGCTCTTTTTGCTGCTCGTCTGTTCAGGGATGCCTGGGAGTAGCACCGACCTGGCCCACCACCATCGAGGCACTCAAGGCGCAGGGCCTGGAGCCATTCTCTGCGGCATTGCGCTGCAAGGAATGCTGTTTCGTCTTCGGCAGGGAGTGAAAGTTGTTGAAAACCAAGGCTGAAATCTTATTTCTTAATGGTTATGTGAGCTGCCGACTGTTTGACAAATCAGGATTTCTTTTTGTACATTTGGCCATCAGAGAAATTGGCAGTTAATGGGCGAGGAGGTAGAAGGGAAATGACAGAAATGAAAAAAATTATCAGCGTTCTTTTTCTGTTAATGTTACTGGCCAGCACTGCTTGCCAGGTCAGGACTGAAGATAAGGACTTGGCCGCTGGCTTCAAACAGCCTGGCCACGAAGCTCGACCGAGAGCTTACTGGAACTGGTTGAACGGGTCAGTATCGCTGGACGGTCTGACCCGTGATTTAGAAGAAGCCAAAGACAAAGGATTGGCCGGCCTGGAAATATGGGATACCGAAGCCATGCGAAATCCTGACGGTTTTGTTCCCGTAGGTCCGCCATTTCTGGGGCCTGAATCTGTGGCGGCCATCCAGCACTCCATGAAAGAAGCCCGCCGATTAGGCCTGACCCTGGGGCTGATTACTTCCAGTGGCTGGAATGCCGGAGGTTCCTGGGTGCCTCCGGACATGGCCAGCAAAAATCTTTACTATTCAAGCTTGGTCGTCAGCGGACCGGCTAAAATCAGCCAACAGCTTGAGTTCCCTGAAGTTCCACCTGCCTGTCCTAAAGGTGAAGACGGCAGGCCAAAGTGGTATCTTGAGGTAGCTGTGCTGGCCTGGCCTTATACCGAAAACAAACTCATTCCAGATATTTCTAAAATTATCAATATTACTGACAGGGTAGAAAACAGCCAGCTGGTGTGGGATGTTCCTCCGGGTAAGTGGCAAGTAATGCGCTTTGTCTGTACTAATAATGGTCAGCAGCTGATCGCCGCCAGTCCAAATTCAAAGGGGTTGTTCATTGATTTTCTGGACCCAGACGCCACCCGTTTTCACTTTGAGTACATCTTGAATAAAATTGGGTTGAAAAAAGGTGCCAACCTGGATTGTCCTCTTAAATACCTGGAAGTTGATAGCATGGAGCTGGAGGAAGGCATTCAGTGGACACCAAAATTCCCGCACTGGTTCAGTAAGTATAACGGCTATGATCCGATTAGCTGGTTACCAGTGTTGACGGGTTGGACCATAAAAGATAAGGACACTAGTGATAGATTTATTTATGATTATAAAAAAACAGTAAGTGATCTTCTTATTTTCAGCCATTATATAACGGGAAGCGAGGTATGCGCGGAATACGGTCTGCAGCTGGCTGGCGAAGCTGGAGGTCCTGGTCCCCCTATCTGGGATAGCTGTCCGGTTGATGCTTTAAAAGCCCTGGGAAGTGTTGACATTCCGCGAGGTGAATTCTGGATTAAGAATCGCCATAATATTTTCCTGGTTAAAGAGATAGCTTCGGCTTCGCATATTTACGGGAAAAAATACGTGGATGCTGAATCCTGGACCACCTGGTTGCGCTGGCAGAACAGCCCTTTAGTACTCAAACAGCTGGTTGACCGAGCCTTCTGCGAAGGTCTGAATCGGATCACCTATCATGTTTTTGCCCACTCACCGGAAGAAGCAGGTTTCCCTGGTCGGGCCTATCATGCGGGGGTGGATTTGAACCCGCGGGAGGTCTGGTGGCCCAAGGTCAGACCCTTCATGGATTACTTGGCTCGTTGTTGTTATATGCTCCAACAGGGTTTATTTGTGGCTGAGGTAGCCTATTACTATGGGGATAAAGCTCCAAATTTTTGGCCTCCGTTTCACAATGTTCCAGAAAAGCCTTTGCTGGAAGGATTGGGTGAGGGCTATGATTATGATGTGGTCAACACTGATGTCATCCTCAATCGGATGTCAGTTAAAGATGGCTGGATTGTTCTTCCTGATGGTATGTCTTATCGCCTTCTTGTTCTTCCTGAGGAGCGGACTATGCCCCTTGAAGTACTCGTCAAATTAAAAAAGCTGGTATCTGAGGGGGCGACCATTATAGGGCCCAAGCCTGAGGATGTTCCAGGTCTTAAAGACCATGAAGAACAAGCCGCCAGACTGCGTGTCCTGGCTAACAGGATGTGGGGAGACTGTGATGGGATTTCAGTCAAACAAAATAACTATGGCCGGGGCCAGGTTATCTGGGGTTTAACTCCCAGAGAATGGCTACAGCAGAATTCTATCGGCCCAGATTTTTCAAGTGAGATTGAAGAACACAACACCCATCTTGATTACCTCCATCGCCGGTTGGAAGATAAGGATATTTATTTTGTCAGAAACAAATCATTAACTCCCATAAATACCTGGTGTGTTTTTCGAGTCAAAGATAAAACCCCTCAACTGTGGAATCCCATGGATGGCAGCATAAGACCAGCATTCGTTCACAGGAAAGTTCCTGGTGGAACAAGCGTCTGGCTCCATCTGCCGCCAGCCGGTTCTGTGTTTGTGGTCTTCAGTAAAAAAACCTTGTTTCCTGGTCCTGATTGGGCTGTGCTTTCGGATGAAAAACATGACCATTCTTTTCCTCTCCTCGAGGTTCAGCAGGTTGATAAAAAATCAGCCAGGGTCAGAGTCTGGCAGAATGGTGAATACGAAGTAACGAGTATGAATGGAGAAAAGAAACAGATAAAAGTCTATTCCTTGCCACAGCCGCAGAAAATTGAAGGTGAATGGACGGTGGAATTTGATCCCAGGTGGGGTGCTCCATCCAGCCTTAAGCTGCCAGTACTTATCTCGTGGACTGACCATGAAAATGAAGGTGTGAAGTATTATTCTGGCCCGGGCTTCTATATCAAAACGCTTGATATACCTGAGGAATGGATTAGCTCTGGCAGAAGAGTGTACCTGGACCTGGGAGAAGTTCATGAAGTGGCTGAAGTGTTTATTAATGGCCAGTCGGCTGGCATATTATGGATCCCGCCGTTCCGTACAGAGATTACGCCTTTTCTCAAACCAGGCTCCAATCAAGTTAAAATTGAAGTCAGGAATATGTGGAGCAATCGTCTCTGTGGTGATTTGCAACTTCCGCCGGAAAAAAGATTCTGCCGCACCAACATCAGGTCTAACTGGGAACTTTATCCAGCCGGCCTCCTGGGACCGGTCAGGCTTCTACCGGCCATAGATGTAGGAGTAGATTTTTCGGATAAATAAAAATATGTCAGGGCTAACATAGTGTCAATTTTTGTTTAGCGGAGATTGGGTTACTTGAGGCCGTTTTGGGAAGGTAGTATTTGTTAATGATAGCTGAGGTGAAAAGTCCTGGCTTGAACAATTATTTTCTATAGCTCGGCAGAAAAAAATCCGGATACATTCTTCTGGAAATAAACGGAAATGAGAATAAAGTGCAAAAAAGTTTATTGAATTTATTATGAGGATAAAAATGACTAAGAAGGTTGAAAAAGTAAAATGGGCTTTGATGATACTTATGTGTCTCTCGTTATTATCAGGCTCGGTTAAAATCAGCCATGGTAAAAAAGCGGATAGTCAAAATTACTCGCCCCGGATTGTAAACATAATAAACTTTGTCCGGCAATGCGAACCACGAATTGACTGGATAACCGAGGAAGTTCTCTACCAGACAGTGGTAGAGCAGATCAACATCCTAAAGCAGTATAATTTCAAAGCCACTTTTCTTCTCCAGTATGATGCCCTTATTGACCCCCGCTATCAGAAACTGATGAAGGAATTGCCGGCTGATCAGTTTGAGGTTGGAGCCTGGTGGGAGATACCCCAACCTCTGGTGGAGAAAAGCGGAATGAAATGGCGTGGAAGGTTTCCCTGGGACTGGCATGCTGATGTTGGGTTTGCCACTGGCTATACGCCAGAAGAAAGGGAAAAACTCGTTGATACCTACATGGAAGATTTTAAGAAGATATTTGGTAGCTACCCAAAATCCGTTGGTTCCTGGTTCATTGACGCCCATTCCTTGAAATACATGCACGACAAGTATGGAATTGTAGCTTCCTGTAATTGTAAGGACCAGGTAGGGACAGATGGATATACTTTGTGGGGCGGCTACTGGAGTGGTGGTTACTACCCGAGCCTGGTCAATGCTTACATGCCTGCCCAGAGCCAAGAAAAGCAAATTCCTGTCCCCATTTTCCGCATGCTAGGCAGTGACCCCATTCATCAGTATGACAGTGGTCTGGGCACCGGGAACCAGCGTGTTATCTCTCTTGAACCGGTGTATGAGAAGGGTGGGGGCGATGAGAGATGGTGTCGGTGGTATTTTGATTGGTTCGTGAACGAACCAGCCCTGAATTATGCCTATGTCCAGGTCGGACAGGAGAATTCCTTTACCTGGAAAAGAATGGCCCGGGGCTACGAAATTCAAATGAAGATTTTAGATGAACTGGTTAAAAACGGGAAAATAGTCCTGCAGACTCTCAGTGAAACAGGAAAGTGGTTTAAGGAAAATTATCAGGTTACTCCGCCAACTTCAGTTGTAGTGCTTAAGGACCATTCTGAAAAAAATTTAAAAACCGTCTGGTTTAACTCCAGATTTTACAGGGCCAATCTGCTCTGGGAACAGGGAACTTTACGGTTCAGAGATATTCATTTGTTTGATGAAAACGTGGTCTCTGATTATTTTAAAAAACCCGGAACATCAAACCAGTGTTTTTATTACACTCTGCCGCTGGTGGATGGTTTTTACTGGAGCTCGGTCAAGACAATTGCCGGTCTGAGGTTCAAATCCGAGGGCGGCAAAGAGTTAAAAGGTGATAACCTGGTGGTGAACGATTCGCCAGCTGGAGAACTTCTGGTGCGCTGGCCAACTAATTCTCCGGCAGGAGAAATTCTTATCAGGTTTGATGAAAAATCGCTGGCTATTTCAGCCAGTGGCAGGATCAAAGATAACTGGTACTTGGAATTGAACAGCGCTCAAGAAGCGGAGTTACCATTTTTAAGCGCGGAACCTGATAAATTATCCTGCCAGTTTAAAAATTGGAAATACACCGTGCCGCTGAAAAAAGGCAGATTTTCAAAGGTGAAGAATGAACCGCTGAAGATTTTCCCGGTGCAGGGCCAGATAATCATGGATCTGGCCAGCAGGGTGAAACAGAATTTTCTAGGTGTTTATCATAAAATTAACTTATTCCCTCATAAAAATTAGAAACTTTCTCAAGCCGGGTCCAAATCTAAAAACGTAGAGACCGAAAAAATAGGCATTTTTAAAAAACAATAAATTTTTCGGGAGAGAGGGGATTTTAAGGGCTGAATTAAAATTAAGGCTCATTCGGTTATATTACGGGCTAAAATTAGAGATTCCTCCTTCCTTAAACCTAACTTGAATCTTGGCTAACTCATTGATAACGAAGCCAATTGAAGTAATTTCAACAGAATACAGAACGTCCCTGTCAGACCATCTTTTAAAATCTCCATCGTTGAATCCTCTGTTTGGTCATTGAAAATTATGATACTCCGAGTTTGCCTATTTAAAAGTCGGAAGCACAAAAATATAAATTAAGCGATAGTTTATAATTTATCCGCCACCTACTAGAACTCATCTGTCGTCAGCCCGGTGTTACTAATAGAACAACCTGCGGTTTTAATCTGGTTAAAAAATAGTTCTTGACTGGCCAGTAAATGTTTCTTAAATTAAGAAATGAAATAAATTTATCGTTTCCGGAGAAAAATTTAATGAAAAGAAGAGAATTCGTCAGGGCTGCAGGTGTGGGTGCAGCTTTACTGGCTCTAAATAACTCTGACATCTATTCAAGTCTGGTTGGCTTTAAAAAAGAAGAGCTTCCGAACATCATTTTTGTTTTAACTGATGACCAAGGTTATGGAGATGCCGGCTGCTACAATCCTGAGTCTTTGATGCCCACTACGAACATTGATAAACTGGCTAAAGAGGGCATAAGGTTTACAGATGCTCACTCCCCGGCTGCCGTTTGCACTCCTACGCGCTATGGCCTTCTGACCGGTAGATACTGCTGGAGAACCTGGCTGAAAAGAGGCGTTGTTGGTGGGTACACGCCATCTCTTATTGAATCAGAGCGTGAAACGCTGGCTACTCTTCTGAAAAAGAAGCAGTATAAATGCGGATTTTTTGGCAAGTGGCATCTTGGTCTGAACTGGACCAGAGCCAATGGCTTTAGGCCGACCTGGAAAGATGGGGAGCGGCTTTATCGTGGGTCCTGGCAGGATGCGCCTCCAGAAACAGGGATGAACGTAGATTTTTCTAAGCCAGTTTCCGGAGGTCCTCTGGACCATGGTTTTGATTATGCCTTTTTTACTGCCGCCTGTTCAGGTATGGATGGACCTTTTACCTTTATTGTTGGAGACAGGGTCAAGGAGATTCCGACCCATAAAATATCAGAGTATTACGACATGAGCCGCGGCGAAGAAGGGAGCCCCCGGCCCGGCTGGGCTGCTCCGGACTTCAAGATTGAAGAGGTGGACCTGGAGTTTACCAGGGAAGCAATCAATTTTATTAAGCGGAGCCTGAGTGAATCTCCAGGAAAGCCATTTTTTGTTGAGCTTTGTTTATCCTCGCCGCACACTCCCTGGTTGCCGCCCGATTTTGTTAAAGGCAAAAGCGGAGATGGACCGCGTGGGGACCTGGTGGTGCTGGCTGATTGGTGTCTGGGAGAAGTGATGAAAACTCTGGCAGAATTAAAAATTGATGACAAAACGATGGTCATTTTCGCCAGCGATAACGGCCCCCATCCTGGAATAAAAGGACATAAATCAGCTGGACCGTGGCGTGGCTACAAAACTCACATCTGGGAAGGCGGTCATAGAGTTCCGTTTATTGTCCGCTGGCCCGGACGCATTAAACCTGGTAGCGTTTCTGATGAACCAATTTGTCTGACGGATATGATGGCCACTTTTGCCTCGCTTGCCGGGCTGAAGTTATCTCCGGAAGCTGGACCTGATAGCTATGATATTTCTCCGGCTATTTTTGGAGAAAAATATAAAAAACCCATCCGGGAAGCGCTGGTTTTTCAGTCTGAAGATGGAACGCTGGCTATTCGCCAGGGTGAATGGAAGCTGGTTCTGGACAATCAAACGTCCGGTGGCTGGATGCCCCCAGAAGGCCAACCTCCCAGGCCTGGAACTCCTGGTCAGCTCTACAACTTGAAAGATGACCCGTTTGAACAAAACAATCTTTGGGATAAAAAACCAGAGGTGGTTGATCATCTCAAAAAACTGCTCGAGCGCTATCAGCAGGGAGGAAGGAGCGCTCCGGTAAGAGGTTAATACGGTTCTCGGTCCGGTTTTGACGAATCTATTTGCTCGGAAGAAAAGGAAATTTTCCGGTGGATGGAGTTACATGAGAAATTTGATTAGAGATGGGAAAAACATTATTAAGTTTGATTGTTCATTTTTAGCAGGCGGAAAAAAGTTTTTTTCTGACCGCGGTTTTATCTGGGATTTACACCGGAAAGAGCGGTATTCCCTCATAAACTCTTTCCTTTTAGTTGATTGCTTCTGTGAAAAAAATTTATTTACACAAAAATATGAAAATTGAAATAGGGAGAGGACAATGGTCTTAAAAAAGTTAAAGTCTTTTTCCGTTATTAAAATGGCAGCAATTTTGCTGCTGCTCCTGCCCTTCTTGTTGAGTGCAGCCTTCAAACCAAAATCGCTTCAGCTTACGCAGAAGGAAAATGGACTTCATGGTTACATCAGCTTTGATCATGAGCCGATTCCCAAAGAATACGGGGTGGGGATCGGCTTTTATGTAGCGGTCTGGCCCTTGATTGATGAGCCCCTGGCCGGGTTTCAGATAGGCTTGCCCAGTACCTGGATTATTCCCGATAATTCTGATAACAAGACAACGCCGCTTTGCCCCGAGGGTACTCTTGCCCGAAAATGGGCCCCGCGCGGTCCGACCTGGAGTTCGGTTTTTCAAACCATTGAAGGTGGAGTAGGTTATTGGGCCGGGAATCATTTTCGCTACGGGCCGCCCAAGTTCAGCATGAACGGCACGCCTCAGTGTTATGATTATGAGGTTGGTTCCCCGGGCTGGTCATTTTTTTACAGTGATGAAGCTCTGCCGGATGACAGGCTGGGCATTGCTCAGCTGAGCAATCGTCTGCTGATTCCACCGGATGGTATTACTTTTGAAGGGTGTCCCAACGGAGAATTTATCGGTTATACCTGGATGGCTCTACCGTTTACAGACCCGGAGACTGGGGAGCTTCCGACGGGGGACCAGAGCTGGACGTGTTTTTTAAGTGCGGCGAATTTTAAGGGGCCGATAGCCTTTTTTATTCCGGAGACCTGGAGCAAGATTGCCAAGTTATTTAATTATCCATTTCTCTATGGACGGGGGCTTGACAGCCGGCTGGGGATAGCAGGTGGTGGGGCAATTGAGATTAACACTGTGCCCAGGTTTGAGGCTAAGGATTCAACGGGGACAATATACGCCAAGTTGCCCAAGTTGCAGTTTCCGGTAGATGAAGAAGGAAGGACCATCATGGTTGAGGATGTGACTTATTACTCCAAGGCAGCTTTGTATGAAGCCTTCAAAGCCTGGCGGGATAAGGGTATTTACTGTTCTGGCAAATTTGAGGAGAGAGGAACTATAAGACCGGTACTTGTGGCCAGGCAGACCCGGTATGACATGGTCGGTAAAGAAATCATTGGGGTGGAAGGTGAAAATGGTTTTTTTGAAACCCGAATTTTTGCCGGAAACCGCTGGGGGCTTCAGTGGAAAACAAACATTAAAGATAAGATGGGCATTTTCCCCCAGTATTATGCTTATGATGGGAAAAAATACCAGGCCGTTCCGGAGGCAAAAGTTCCTTCTGAAACTGGACTGATACAGCAGAGATTCAAGCTGGCCAAGCCGGGTAATCCTTATACTTCTCCCTCGAAAGGGGCGTGGACAAACCCCGGTCCGAAGGCTGGGCCATATAAAGCCAGGCTGGCTGATGGTTCAATCGTAACCTATTACTGGTATAGGTTTATTGATCAACCTGCTTTCCAGCAATATCACTGGTCAGCTGAGAAAAAAGAGAAGCTGCAGCGCCTGGTGGAAAAAATCCACGCCAGCTGGCCGATTGACCGTGATTACATGGCGCCACCGTCTTACGGTCGGCTGGTCAAAATTGACCCGGCTCTGATTGTAACTCCACCATCTGGTCTGGAAGTCGGCTACGTGCCGATTGTTGTTCGCCAAGAACCGGCTAAGGCTAATTAATATGAAAAAAATTAGACCATCCTCTGAGCTGAAAATTGACGCCGGCTCCAGAGGAGCTCATCCACTAAGCTTATCTTTCATTGATGAGCATTTGGTCGCCATTTGAAAACAGCAATTTCCGCCAGGCCGGCATTTCTGGTCTCCTTAGAGACCGAATCAATGATAAAAGCCAGCCAGGTAATCTTTTTCGGTCGGAAAGAAATTTCTCTGGCTGCTCTGGCCTCATTTGGCAACTCCTCAACTCTAAGGGAGCTTCCGTCGCTGAACACCAGCTGCCCGGAGAGAACGTGATCTTTTAAATTGGGCAGGTCAAAAAGCCAGACCTTGCTGATAGTTTCAGGTTGATCCCAGCTCAGACGAATTACCGCTGTTGATTTTTCCTGGCTGACCCATTCATGCTGATTTATTTCGTCCCGATATTCAATGACTCCGTCCACTGCCCCTTCGCCGAAAAACTGAGGAACCTCGGTCATAGGTTTGCTTTTTTCCTGAACCGAAGAAACATTGACATGAGCCCGAAGAGCAATATTATTTTCGCTCTTAAGGGGGTCCTTTTGTTTCATATTGACCAGTAAATTCATAGTCTGTTCGTCAAGAAGTTTGACTTCATGCAGGCACCAGGCATAACGGCTGCCGAGGGGATTGGCGATAGCCCGGTTAGCAAAGTAATCTTTATGGAAATTAGCTGAATAAGAAAGATAAAGCGTTCGGCCGTCAGCTCCGATGAATTTAGAGGGGAAATTAAGAAAATAGCCCTGAGGACCGAAGTCTCTCATGTAGGTAACCAATCTGTAAGGGCCGGTAAGCTCATCAGCTTCCAGGATGTAAGAATGCATGTTTTTAACCCCCGGCCAGCCATCAGTAATGCACATCAGATATTTACGCAGAGGGGCGTTGTAGGTAATGGTGGTGCATCCCATGTGATCATCCCAGACTAACAAAGGCTTTATCTCAGAAAAATTTTTGGACCAGATTGGCTTTCCTTCTGAATTGAAACCAGCAAAAAATTCATAGGCTTTGGGGTCATTAATGTTTTGAGGAGAGGGAGTCACCCGGGCCAGGTAAACGGCATCTCCGGCAATCCAGCTGTTGCCGGCTGCCCGTGGGGTTGGGTCGTTGTCCAGTGCTCCGTGGCCAACAAGATAGGCTTTCCCATCCGGTGAGTATTCCAAGTTGCGACCAAAATCAACAAAGTGAGGAGTACCCATCTTTACCTGATGGCCGTTCTTGCCCGATTCAGGGAAAAGTGGATTTTCGGGTGAGAGCGGGCTGGGAATCCAGGTTTTCCCGTAGTCAAAAGAGATCCTAAAGCCAGGAACGGGACCGCATATTGCCCAGCTGTATTCTTCCGGGTATTCGGGTTTGGAGAAGTCAAAGTCTATGGCATAAGTGCCGTAATACCAAACTCCGTTATAGACGAGATTGGCACTCGGATACCGGCCGCCGTATGGCAGGGCAGAAGCCGGCTGCGTGCCCAAAGATTGGATGATCAGATTCAAAGGATCGTCACCGATGATTTTTGCGTTTCCAGTATGAGCTTTTGCTCCACCAGAAGAATGGCAGCTTTCTTTCCCGATTTCTCCATCTGTCCATCCGCTGTACATGTTCCCGTCATCGGCCCAGGATGGATACCACGTGTCAGCGTCGGTGTAAGTAGCATACCTTCCAGTAAAAGCAATTCCTTTTATATCTTTAGAAGGCTCGAAGGGGCAGCCCGCAGGAGGCTCTGATTTCCAGACTTTAGGAACCCAGGCTTCAGGTTCATAGGGTACCACGGCCTGCTTGGGCTTTTGCTTACAGCCAGCCATCAAGGAAAATAACAAAATGACCACAAATACCAGGCTGATAATGTTTGACTTAATTTTTTTAGAATCCTTTTTTCTCTCCCTTTCTATCACTTTTTTCTCCTTGAGTTGTGTTTTTATGTATAAATGATTTTATTCAGAGTTTTAATGCTCAAAAAATATTTTTTCAAGACTGTTTACTCTGCTTGAATATTTCAATTATCCAACGGATACAA
>JBBIRN010000007.1:0-22435 GCA_037441785.1 Candidatus Aminicenantota bacterium
TAAAGGGCCCGGACTTGGGAAAAAAGCCCAGCAGGTTGCTCAAACTACCCATTTTTTTAAGCTGGACCAGTTGCTTGCGGAAGTCTTCCAGAGTAAATTGTTGCTTTTTAAGCTTCCTCGCTATTTCTTCGGCTTCCTTGAGGTCGGCTTGCTGCTCGGCTTTTTCAATCAAGCTCAAAATGTCTCCCAGACCCAGGATGCGTGAGGCCATGCGGTCCGGGTGGAAAACTTCCAGCTTATCAAATTTTTCGCCCACCCCGATGAATTTAATCGGCTTATGGGTGACGTAAACTATGGAGAGTGCCGCCCCACCCCTGGCGTCACCGTCCAGCTTGGTCAGGATAACGGAGGTCAGGCCAATTTTTTCGTCAAAAGCCTGAGCGCTCCTGACGGCATCCTGACCGGTCATGGCATCGCCCACGTAAATCACTTCGGTCGGCTGCAGGATATCCCTGACCAGGCGGAGCTCAGCCATGAGCTCTTCATCAATGTGCAGGCGGCCGGCGGTATCCACAATGAGCGGGTCAAAGCCCCGGTTCCTGGTAAAGGTCATCAGCTCCTTAAGAGCAGCTTCCGGGTTTTGCATTTTTTCCTGAGTCATTTCATAAAAAGGAAGACCCAGCTGGCTGGCAATTATCCGGAGCTGGTCTTGGGCCGCCAGTCTTTTCAGGTCAAAAGAGACCAGAAGCGGGTTTTTCCCCAGGCCTTTGACATAGCGGGCCAACTTACCCGAGGTAGTAGTCTTACCACTACCCTGGAGACCAACCATCATAAAAACTGAAGGAGGATGAGAAGCGAAACTCAGGGGTTTAGCATCCTGCCCGAGTATTTCAGTCAGCTCATCCCGTACAATCTTGATGAAGTGCTGCGCCGGGGTCAGGCTCATCATGACTTCCTGGTTGAGAGCCTTGGCCTTAACCCTGGCTTCAAATTCCTTGACCACCTTGTAGTTGACATCCGCTTCCAGAAAAGCCAAGCGCATCATCTTCAGGGCTTCAGCTATGTTCTTCTCGGTAATCTTGCCTTCACCCCGGATGTACTTGAAAGTCTTTTGAAGTTTTTCTGTAAGCTGGTCAAACATGCGTTTCTCCTGGCTTCTTTAGAATCTTACGCCAGCCTTCTCCGCAGGTCAATCAGTCCTGACCAAAGCCAGTTTTGCCTTACTTGACAATAAAATTTAGAATTTAGTAAAGTGCTGTTTAGTTTCTGCGAGAAAGGCAATCTTATGAACCACCTGGAAAAAGCAACTATTGGCAAAATTGAACATGTTTCCCTGGTACTGGTCAGGCTCCCGTTTGTTAAACCGTTCGGAACCAGTGTTTACACCTGGACCCATAAAGAAGCCCTGCTCTTAAAAATAGAATCTGAAGGTATTACCGCCTGGTCTGAGTGTGTGGCTGACCCCGACCCGTTCTATTTTTATGAAACCACCCAGACCGTTCGCCACATAATAAAAGATTTCCTTCTTCCTATGGTAGAGCCAGGCATAACCCTGGAAGAACTGGAGAAAAGATTTGACCGGGTCCGCGGTCACGGGATGGCCAAAGCTACCCTGGAAAACGGGTTTTTGCACCTCATGGCCTTAAAACAGGGTGTTCCTCTACACCAGCTCCTGGGCTGGCCGGCCAAAAAAATTATGTCGGGCATCAGCCTCGGGCTAAAAGAAAGTCTGTCTGAACTCCTGGCTGCCGTTGAAGAAGCCGTGGCTAAAAAATACCACCGCCTCAAGATGAAAATTAAAAAAGGGCAGGACATCCAGTGGGTCAGGGCCGTACGAGAACGCTTTCCTGACCTCAGGCTTATGGTGGATGCTAACGGCGATTACACCCTTGAAGACCTGAAGCATCTCCAAGAGTTAGATGCTTTTAACCTGATGATGATAGAGCAGCCTCTTTCCTACCAGGATATCTACCAGCATTCTCTTCTCCAGAAAGAGCTTAAAACTCCCATCTGCCTGGATGAATCCATCCACAGCCTGGAGGATGCAGCCGCGGCCATCGCTCTTGGAGCCTGCCGGGTGATTAACATCAAGCAGGGCCGGGTTGGTGGGCTTTTAGAATCAATGAGGATAGCCAGTTACTGTGCCCGTCATGGAATAGATGCCTGGTCAGGAGGCATGGATGAGACAGGAATTGGCCGGGCTTTCAACATCCACCTGCAAACAGCCGAAGGCTTCAGCCTGCCCGGTGATACCTCGGAAACAAAAATCTATTTTGACGAAGACATCGTGGAACCACCGGTAGTCCTGGACCAGGACGGCTATATTGAGATTCCTGCCGGCCCGGGCCTTGGGGTCAAAGTGATACCAGAAAGGGTGCTCAAGCGCAGCCTCCATCTGGAACGCCTGGTATAAGATTTTCATTTATCGGGCAGCACCCTTCATCCTTTAATGATATTCTATGATTTTTCACACGATAAGATGGTGCCTGGTAAAGCCCTCTCAAACTCCCAGCCGGATGGTTTGGCTGCCACTTTTTTTAAAAAAAGGCGCTGTTTCTACAGGTTTTTTTATCTTCTATCTTTAATGCAGAAAGCTCAGGATTTATCACTTTGCTTTTCCCAGCACCTGAGCCGCCATCCTCTTAAAAAAAGGCTCACGGGGGACTATAACTACTCATCCGGTATGGACAGCCTTTTTTAAAACTTATTGATAATTAATAAATTAGAGAAGTTTAGGCTCTTCAGACCTTTTCCTGGCTTGACAATGACCTTTGAGATAAGTAAAGTTATGGTTAACTTCAGGAAGGTGTGCAATGACTCAAAAGAACGGTAAAAACGATGACAACATCAGGGAAAGTGCCTTCAGTTCAAAAATTGACTACGAAGAGCTCAAGAAGCTCATCAGTCTCTTAGAGGAAAAAAACCTGACCCAGTTTGAACTGGAGGTTGAAGGCTTTAAGATTAAGCTCTCCAGAAATGTCTCGGTGGCCGTCCCTTCTCCCACTGCCTTCATTCCAGCCATGCCCACAGCCACCCCAGCCACTGCTGCTGCTGGCAATGACCAACCCGGAGCCACACCTGCCGCAGCTGAGGATAAGAGCATTCATTACATTACCTCACCTATGGTTGGAACCTTTTACCGGGCTCCTTCTCCCACCTCTCCGCCCTTTGTGGATATTGGAGATACGGTTAAGAAGGGCCAGACCCTGTGCATAATTGAAGCCATGAAACTGATGAACGAAATAGAATCAGACGTCAGCGGTGTGGTAGTTGATATCCTGGTGGAGAACGGGAAACCAGTGGAGTACGGCCAGAAACTCTTTGCCATCAAAGTGGGTGCCTGACCGCCATGTTTTCTAAGATTTTAATCGCCAACCGGGGCGAAATTGCCCTGAGGATTATTCGTTCGTGTAAAGAACTTGGTATAAAAACCGTAGCCGTCTTCTCCGAAGCTGACCGCCATTCGCTTCATGCCATGCTGGCGGATGAAGCCATCTGCATCGGGCCAGCCAAAGCTTCTGAAAGCTACCTGAACATCCCGAACATCCTCAGCGCTGCTGAAATTACCAAGGCCGAAGCCATTCACCCGGGCTATGGTTTCCTGGCGGAAAACGCCAAGTTCGCCGAAATCTGCCAGAATTCCGGGTTTGTTTTCATCGGCCCACCACCTGAGATCATCAGGTTAATGGGTGATAAGAACAAAGCCCGGCAGACGATGAAAAAAGCCGGCCTGCCCATCATTCCTGGAAGCGATGTCATCCTGGAAGACGTCAACGAAGCCAAGAAAATCGCCCAGAAAATCGGTTATCCGGTGATAATTAAAGCCGCGGCTGGAGGCGGGGGCAAGGGCATGCGCATCTGCCGGAACGCCGCCCAGCTGGAAGAAATGTTTGCCATGGCCCAGAATGAAGCCAAAGCGGCCTTTGGCGACCCCTCTCTGTACCTGGAAAAATACATTACCGGCGCCCACCACATTGAAATTCAGATTATCGGCGACAGCAAAGGAAATGTCATCGCTTTTGGCGAACGGGAATGCAGCGTCCAGCGCAAGTACCAGAAAATCATAGAGGAAACTCCCTCGCCTTTTATAGACGAAAAGACCAGGCGTAAGATGATGAAGGCCGCCCAGGAGGCAGCCGAAGAAATTGGCTACCAGAGCCTGGGCACCTTTGAATTTCTGGTAGACGAAAAGAAACGCTTCTACTTCATGGAAGCCAACACCCGGGTGCAGGTTGAACATCCCATCACTGAAATGGTCTACGGCATAAACCTGATTAAAGCGCAGATTAGAGTAGCCGCCGGCGAAAAGGTCAACTTCCCCATTGACCTGGAAATGAGGGGACATGCCATAGAATGCCGCATCAATGCTGAAGACCCGGAGACTTTTGCACCTTCGCCCGGGAAGATTGATTTCCTGGTCTTCCCTGGTGGGGAAGGTATCAGAGTTGATTCGGCCGCTTACGCGGGCTGGGAAGTCCCGCCTTACTACGATTCTCTGATTGCCAAAATTATCGCCTACGCTCCAACCAGGAATCTGGCCATTGCCAAGATGAAAGCAGCCCTGGAAACCACCACCATCGTGGGCATAAAAACCAACATACCCCTGTTGTTAAACATTCTCTCCAACACTGATTTCATAAACGGTAACTACACCACGCAATTCATGGAAAAATTCCTGAACCAGAAAGCCAAGTCAGAAGAGGAAGAAGACTAAAGCCGGCCGCCTGTTTGCTCAGGCTTTAAATACTTCCGTCTGAAACCAGTTCCGAAAATTTGAAAACCTGACCTAAAGCCTTTTTTCAATACTTAGCTCTTCTTTTCTTTCCAGCAGAGGCTGACGAGAAATTTCCCCTCGTTGTCAGCATAGACGTTGTCATTAACCCCCAGGTAAAGACGTCCTTCCAGAGGCATTTCCACGGTGGCTCTCTCACCAATGTAGAACACCTTGACCACCTCTTCTCTTTTTTCTTCTCCAGTGTCCGGGTCTTTGCTCACGGAGATAACCTTGACCACTTTTCCTACCAGAGCACCAAGGTTTTTATCGGTTATCGGTTGCTGCACTGTCTGCAGGTCCAGCCCTTCTGGCCCACAGCTGGCCACCGGATTTCCTTTCTGACAGGATATGGTGCCCGAAGCCACGAATTCCAGGACTTCCCCTTCCTTTACCTCCAATCCGGTATCAACCCAGCCAGTATCGGCTGGAACCTCAATTTGTTTTTTTATTTCCTTTTGCGGTTCCGCCGCCTGGCCAGAAGAAAGCGCTGGAAGTAAAAATAAGATTAAAAACAGGCTGCTGACCACCGGCCGCAGAAAATTGAGTCCTTTAAAGTTGCTGGCTTTTTCCCTTATCCTCGTTTTTTCCATTTCCTGCCCTCAAATTCTCGTCTTCTTCACTCCCCGCCAGGGAAATAACATCAATTTTTTCCTTTTTGCCTCTTTCCCTGCGTCATTACCTTTTTCTCTTTAGCCTACTTTTTTTCAGACTTTTTGTTTCTGCCTCATGTTTTTATCAGCTTTTTTATCTACTCTATTCTCATTGACTTTCCCGTTTATTTTACCAATCCTTGGCTGATGACGTCCAGCATCTCTTTATGAATCAACCCGTTACTGGCAACGATATCTGAATGGCGAAGGATAAATGGTTGCCCTTGAAAATCCGTGGTCATTCCCCCAGCCTCTCTGACTATCAGCGAACCGGCAGCCAGGTCCCAGGGCTTTAGTTTCATTTCCCAGAAGCCGTCAAAACGGCCACAGGCCACATAGCAGAGGTCCAGGGCTGCTGAGCCACACCGCCTGACCGCCTGAGCCCGAACGGCAAAACGGCTGAAATGGTCAAGGTTATTGTTGGGACTGGTCCTGACATCATAGGGAAAACCGGTAGCCAGCAGGCTTTTGTCCAGCTCTTCTGTCCTTGAAACTCTTATCGGCCGGCCATTCAGAAAAGTACCCCCTCCCTGGCCGGCCATAAACATTTCTTGCCGGGTGGGGTCAAAAACCACTCCAGCCACCACTTCCCCCCTGAAGGTCAGGGCTACCGAGACACAGAAGATGGGCAAGCCATGAGCAAAGTTGGTGGTCCCATCCAGGGGGTCCACCACCCAGCAGTAATCAGATTTGTTGTCCCGGTTGATAACTTCTTCGGCCATAAAACTAAAATCCGGGAAATGACGGCTGAGTTCCTCAAAGATAATTTCTTCAGATTTCTTATCATAGGCCGTAACCAGGTCCACCTGGCCCTTGTAAGAGATGGTTTTCTTCTGGTTGAGACCTTCCAGCAAAAACTGACCGGCTTTTTCAGCCGCGCCGGCCGCCGCATCCAGGTAAATTTTTAAGTCTTCCATGCTAAAATCTTATCAATTAACCTGTGGCCTGGCAACGGGCTAAACTTTTTTAGGTGAGTTTCGTAAAATAAGGTATAATCTTTAGAGAAGTTTACAATTTCCCGAGCAAAACAAAAAGGAAAAAAAGATGACGGAGAAAAAACCTAAGTCAAGAAAAAAGAGAAATCTGATTTTTATCGGCCTGCTGGGGCTGATAGCTCTGATTGTCATTCTGAACCTCAGAGCCCAGCGGGAAAAAGCGGTCAAGGTCAATGTGGAAAAAGTCAAGCGCCAGGACCTGACCTCCATAATTTCTGCTTCCGGCGAAGTGAAGCCCAAGAAAAACATAAACATCAGCGCTCTGGTAGCTGGTCGGGTGGTAAAAATTGGCGTTAAAGAAGGACAGGAAGTTAAGGCCGGGGATTTTCTGCTGCAGATTGACCCTGCTTACTTTGAAGCCCAGGTGGACCGGTACCGGGCTACCATTGACCAGCTAAAGGCCGAATTGATCAGAGTTGAAGCTCAGTACAAGAGAGATAAGAACTTTTATGAGCGGCAGAAACAGCTCTATGAAAGCTCCCTCATTTCCAAGGACCAGCTGGAAGCCGCCCAGGCTCAGTATGAAGTTTCTTCTGCCTCCCTGCAGTCTTTAAAATTTCAGATCAAGCAGTCAGAAGCAGGCCTGAAAAGCGCTCTGGATGATCTTAAGAAAACCACCTACGTTTCACCTATAGACGGAATAGTTACCAGCCTGAGGGTAGAAGAGGGTGAAGTGGCCATCGTTGGCACCATGAACAACCCGGGCACCGTTCTGCTGACCATCGCTGACCTTTCCGTTATGGAAGTTGAGGTGGAAGTGGACGAAACCGACGTCATCAACGTCAGGCTCGGTCAGACGGCCAGGGTCAAAGTTGATGCCTTTCCAGAAAAAGTTTTTACCGGCAAGGTGACGGAGATTGGCAGCTCGGCCCTGGACAGGTCTTCTCTTTCTTCTTCCCAGGAATCAAAAAATTTCAAAGTGGTCATCACTCTTGATGAAACTGACCAGCTTTTAAAACCCGGGCTTTCTGCTTCCGCTGATATCATCGTGGCTGAGAAAAAGAATGTTCTGGCCGTGCCCGTGGCTGCCTTGGTCGTCAGAGAAAAAGATTCTACCGCAGCCGGAGATTCAGAAAAAAGCCCAGGTTCAGCCAGCAAAAAAGAAGAGGAAGGAGTCTTTGTGGTGGAAAACAGCCGGGCCAGGTTTCAGCCGGTTAAAAAAGGCATCATGGGTGGTATGATGATTGAAGTAGAATCCGGGCTGAGTGAAGGTCAGGAAATAGTTAGCGGTCCCTATTCTGCCCTGAGAGACCTCAAAGATGGTCAGCTTCTAAAAATTGAAAGGAAAGAGTAGAGATGGCTTCGTTTACACCTGCTGACCAGGAAATAATTCTGGCCGTTAATCTGACCAAAATCTACCAGCTTGACCGCCAGCAGGTCCAGGCCCTGCGGGGCGTTTCCCTGACTATAACCAGAAATGAGTTTGTGGCCATTATGGGACCATCTGGTTCCGGCAAATCCACTCTCATGAACATCCTGGGGTGCCTTGACACTCCAACTTCTGGCGAGTACTACCTCAACGGCAAGCTGGTCAGCTCTATGACGGAGGATGAGCTGGCCTACATCAGAAATAAAGAAATCGGTTTTGTTTTCCAGGTGTTTAACCTTCTGCCCCGGGCCAATGCCTTTAAAAACGTGGAATTGCCCCTGATTTATGCTGGAGCTAGCAAGGAAGAACGGGAAGAAAAAGCCCGCCGGGCCCTGGAAATGGTGGAGATGAAAGACCGCCTGCATCACCTACCAGCCGAGCTCTCCGGCGGTGAAAGGCAGAGGGTGGCAATTGCCAGAGCTCTGGTCAACGAACCTTCTCTCCTTCTGGCTGACGAGCCCACCGGTAACCTGGATTCAAAAACCGGTCAGGAAATCTTAAAGCTTTTCCACAAAATTCACGAAAAAGGCAACACCATCATCATGGTCACCCACGACCGTGAGGTGGCTAATCACGCCCAGAGAATAATACACATCAGAGATGGGCAAATAGAAAAAGAAGAAAGGAAAGGAGTCTGGTTATGAACTTCGGGTCAAGACTTATAGGTGTTTTCACCAACCCCCGGGAAACTTTTTCTTCTCTGGCTGAAAAGCCGGTCTGGGTGGACGCTCTGATTCTGGTCCTGGTAGCTTCTTTCGCCTTTAACTTTCTGATTGCTCCTTACAGCGCCAGGGACAACTACGAAATGCTTCAGGGGTCAACCAAGTTAAAGCAGCAACTAGGTGAAGAACGTTTTAACACCATGCTGGAACAGGCCCGGAAGAAAGCTGAAAACCTGACCACTCCGGCCAGAATTAGCCAGAGCCTTTTAGGCAGCGCTTCTATCATCATCATTCTTATGCTGCAGACCCTTCTTCTGCTGGTCCTGACCAAGTTTTTCTCCACCCAGGGAAGCTACGTCCAGTTGCTGAGTGCTATGCTTCACGCCAGTTTTATAAACGTTCTCCTGGGCAACGGACTGCGCGCCTTTCTGGCCAGCAGCAAACAATCCATCTTTAAAGTTTCAACTGGCCTGGCTGCCTTCTTCCCCCACCTGGAGCCTACTTCCTCTGCTTACCTCATTCTAACCAACATTGATATTTTTCAGTTATGGATGTTCGGAGTTCTGGGCTATGCCCTTTCGTCCATTTTCAAGCTGGACCTGAAAAAATCTCTTTTTATTTCTTACCTCTTCTGGCTGCTCAAAACCATAGTTAATATTGGGCTTGGAATATTCAGTTTTAGCCGGATTTAGGTGGCTGCTGATTGACATCTGCCGTCTGGCCTTATAAATTAAGGCTATGACCCTGACTGATCTTATAAATACTACTCTTCCCGGGTTTTTGTTTGACCTCCGGGAAAAACACCGGACAGGATTATTAACCATCAACCCCGGGCCTTATGAAAAAAAATTCTGTTTTCTGAACGGCGAACTGGCCGTCAGTAAGAAATATTTCCCAGAAAAAGAATTTGTGGAATGGCTGATAGAAACGGGGCGTTTGCAGCCGCCCCTGCGCCTGAACCAGCAGGTCCTTGGCTCAGAAATCACTGGCTCTGTGGTGGGGCTGATTATTGAACACGGTTTTTTATCGGCCGAAGAGACTTTTGCTCTCATCAAGAATTTTTTTAGTCAGCAGCTGACGGAGCTTATCTCCGTTCCCAAGCTCAATTTTGATTTTGCTGAGGAAAACTTTTCCCCGGAAGAAATTTTGCTCGCCCCGCTGTCGACCGCCTCTATCATCCTCAACGGTGTTCGCCAAATTAACAACATTGAAGCCTTCCGCGATTATCTGCCGGAGGGCCAGGCTATTATTTCCAGAAAAAACTCCGCTGACCATTCCTGGTTGAACCTGTCAGCGCCCGAACATTATCTACTAAATCTTCTGACCCGCCCCGTGAGCCTAGAACAGCTACTAAAAACATCATGGCTGGGCCCTTCCGAAACCAGAAAAATCTTATTTCTTTTTAGCTGCCTGCGACTGATTGAGCTAAACCAGCCGCTGGAAGAGGCCAGCCTGAGCCATAACTCCGGCGCACTCGACATGGAAAGTTCCTTCGCTTCCTTCAACGAGAAACATACTCTGGTATATAAATACCTGGCCAAGCAGCTGGGACCGGTGGCCATAAACCTGATGGAAAAATGTTATCATGAGGTGCAGGAAGTTCTGGACCCCGTTTTCCAGAACCTGGAAATAAAACCTGATGGTAGTTTTGAACTGCGACCGATGCTCCGGCTAAACCTGAATGACCTCAGTCTCAAGGAGAAAAAGGTTCTTCTGCGCGGTTTTGATGAAATAATTCTGGCTATCCTGCTGATGGTCAGAAAAAACCTGGGCGCTCGGCACGAAGAGGCTGTCCTTAGACTTCTTAAGAAAAACAAGAAGAACGGAGACCTGGGTTGAGAAGAAAACAGCTGCTGGGCCTGCTTTTAATTTTAAGCCTTATATTTCTTTATTTTCTGCTCAGGATGGCCCTTGTCCGCTGAAGCTAAAAAAATCCTGATTATCGTCGGTCCCACGGCCGTGGGCAAGACCGCCACGGCCCTGTGGCTGGCCCAGGAGTTTTCCGGCGAAATTATCAGCTGCGATTCCATGCAGGTTTACCGGGGCTTTGACCTCGGCACAGATAAACCTTCTCCTGAAGAACGAAAACTCGTGCCTCATCACCTGATAGATTTTCTGGACCCCACCGAGCAATTCTCCGCCGCCGATTTTGCTTTCCAAGCCCTGGCCATAGCCGAAGAAATTATTGGCCGGGGACATCTGCCCATAGTCGTGGGCGGAACCGGCCTTTATCATCGGGCGCTGACCGCCGGGCTTTTTAAAGGTCCGGGCCGGGACCAAGCTCTGAGGCAAAAGTTGAAGACCGAGGCCCGGGAGTTCGGTTTAGAAAAATTATACCAAAAACTCCAGGAAGTTGACCCGGAATATGCCCGAAAAATAACTCCCAAAGATAGCATCCGGATAATCCGGGCTCTAGAAGTTTATTACAAAACAGGCCGGCCCATCTCCGAGCATTTCCGGCTGACGGAATCACCCCTCCAGGCCAGAGGTTTTATTCCTGGCCAGATTGGGTTAAAATTAGAAAGGAAAGAGCTTTATCGCCGGATTGAAGAACGGGTGGACCGGATGTTTGAAAAAGGACTGGTGGCCGAAGTCCGAAAGCTTCTGGAAATGGGCCTGCCAGAAGAGGCCACTCCCTTTAAAGGACTTGGCTACCGGCAGGTGTTAAGATACCTGAAGGGTGAGATTTCCCTGGAAGAAGCTATTCGGCTGACCAAGCTGGAAACAAGACATTTTGCTAAACGACAGATGACCTGGTTCAGAAAAACACCCGGTCTGACCTGGTTTCAACCGACAGAAAAGGACCAAATAAGAAAATATGTCAAAAACTTTCTTGATGAATAAAATGGAAAAAGCCATCCTGGTGAACCTGGCTACCACGCCCAGAGAAAAAGAAGAGGCCGAAGCCTCCATGTCTGAACTGAGCGGCCTGGCCATCTCGGCTGGCGCCACAGTGGTGGAAAAGGTTTTCCAGTACCGCCGGGAAATCAGCCCGAAATATTACATCGGGGAAGGGAAAGTAGAAGAACTGGCCCGCCTGGTGGAAAAAACCGGTGCGGACCTGGTTATTTTTGACCACAACCTTTCCCCCACCCAGCAGCGGAGCCTGGAAGAAGCTTTAAAAGTCAAAGTGCTGGACCGCACCCAAATTATCCTGGACATCTTCGCCCAGCGAGCCAGAACCAACGAAGGAAAGCTTCAGGTCGAGCTGGCCCAGTTGACCTACCTTTTGCCCCGTCTTAAAGGGAAAGGCCAAGCCCTGTCCAGACTGGGCGGTGGCATAGGAACCAGAGGCCCTGGCGAAAAAAAGCTGGAAGAAGACCGGCGTCGCATCACCCGGCGGATTGACCGTATTAAAAAGGAAATTGAAGAAATACAGAAAAGACGCGCCCGGCAGCGCCACAGCCGTCAGAAGAGTCCGGTGCCCAACGTCTCTCTTGTGGGCTACACCAGCGCCGGCAAGTCAACTCTGTTTAATTTCCTCACCCGGGAAAAAAGGTACACTTCGCCTCACCTGTTCGCCACCCTGGACCCGATGATAAGACGAGTGACTTTTGAAGATGGCGCCTATTTTTTTCTTTCCGACACCGTCGGCTTTATCAAAAAGCTGCCCGTGGAACTGATTTCTGCTTTTAAAGCTACTCTGGAAGAAATAAGAGAGGCTGATTGTTTGCTGCACGTGGTGGACATAACTTCCAGCGAAGCCCTGGACCAGGTGCTGGCGGTGGAAAAAATTCTGGAAGAGCTGGAGATTACGGACTTGCCTGTGGTCAAGGTCTTTAACAAAATTGACCTTCTACCCGAAGAAGAAAGGAGAACGTTGCTCAGAAGAAATGAACCTACCGGTCATTTTCCTCTTTACGTTTCTTCGCTTACCGGCGAAGGCATAGAGGTGCTGAAGAAAAGGCTCAGGCATATCCTCTTCCAGAACTACGCCGAGTTCAAGTTGTTCATCCCCAAAAACAGGCAGGAAATCATAAACTCTATCCAGCGCCAATCTATCATTCTGAAAAGGACGGAAAGCCCTGAAGGCTGGGAATATCAAATTATGGCCCAGCAGAACGTTCTTTTCCCCTATCTCACTTATCTCCAGAAAGGAGAAACCCCATGAGCCAGAAAGCCTGGTTGGTATTAATTTTATTGTTTACCGCAAGCTGTGCCACCTTTGAAAAAGCCTACACGCCACCAGCTTTTTACCTTGAGTCCCCTCCGCCGGTAACCTTAGCCGGCCTGAGCCTTAACCAGAGGCTAATTTTTGAGGATGGCTGGAAGAGCTTAAAAAAAGGTGAGGTAGATAAAGCCCGGAAAAACTTTCTGAAGCTTGGAGCCAGCAACTCCTTTTATTACTTAGGAGAGGGTTATTGCCGGCTTTATGAAAATGACCTTCAGGCGGCTGAATCTTTTTTCCTGAAAGCGGTGGAACTTAACCCGGAATTGATCACTGCCAGAGTAGGTCTGGTGACTATTTACGAACAGCTGGGCCAGGAGGAAAAGGAATTCACCCAGCTGCGGGAAATTCTTAAAAAGCAGCCAGACCACGCCTGGGCCCGGAGCAAACTTGAGGCTCTGAAAAATAAATTAACCCAGCAACTTATCAGCCAGGCCCGCGAAGCCCTGGGGAAAAACAAAAAGGAAGAAGCTCGGCAGAATCTGCTCAAGGCGCTTTTTTACGCCCCGGAGTCAACTGAAGCTCATACTCTTCTGGCCAGAATTTACCGCAGTGAAAAGAAGCTGCCTCAGGCTCTCAATCATTATCAAACGGCCCTTAACCTGGCCCCTAACGATAAAGTTTTGCTAAGAGAATACGCTGAAACTCTGCTGGAAAACGATGACCTGAGCAAAAGTCTGGACATCTACGAAAAGCTCCGAGAACTCAACCCCCAGGACAAAGAAGTGTTGGAAAAAATTTCCTTCCTCAAAAATCAGCTGGGCATCGTAGAAATTCCAAGTCTCTACCACCAGATACCTCAATCATCAGCCATTACCAGGCAGGACCTGGCCGCCATCCTCGGCGTTAAGTTTTACCAGTACCTGCCCGAACCAAAAAACACTCCCATTATCGTGGACATTGCCGCCAGCTGGGCCAGCAAGTTCATTATCAAGGTGGTCGGGAATGCCCTCATGGACGTGTATGAAAACCACACCTTTGAACCGAATCGGGTGATAACCAAAGCCGAACTGGCGGAAACTTTCTACCGCTTGATTAATCACCTGAAAGCCCGGGGCAAGAAATTAGTTCCTCAGATTCCGGAAAATAAAATTATGATTTCCGATATACCCGCTGACAATCTTTATTATTACCCGGCCGTGCAAATGGTTGCCTATCAGTTAATGGAACTCTCTCCGGCCAAAAGATTTATGCCCGAAGCTCCGGTCCCGGGAAATGAGGCTTTGAGAATCGCTGATCTTCTGTTAAACTTAATAAAATGAACGCGGGAAAAGCAAAAATGGATAATGGTCAGGACAAGCTGTATGAAATAAAATCAACCTTCCTCACCCTGCCCAACAGCTTGACCCTGTTGCGAATCATCCTGGTGCCTTTTTTTGTTTCTGCTCTCTTAAAGCATAAGCAGAGTGCTGCTTTTATTATCTTTCTGGCCGCTGGTTTAACTGATTTACTGGATGGCCTGATTGCCAGAATCTGGCACCAAAAATCAGTGGCCGGCCTGTGGCTTGACCCAGTGGCGGATAAGCTCTTATTATTTTCCAGCTTTTTCATGCTCTCCCTTTCCGAGTATGCCCAGCCGAACGTCATTCCCTGGCGGGTTTTCTGGGTGGTTCTCGGTAAAGACTTAGTAATTGTCATCGGCGCCTTGGTCCTCATCATCCTCAGGAAAAAGAGCAATTTCCCCCCTACATACCTCGGAAAAACGGCCACCGTCTGTCAGGTACTGACCATCCTGGCTGTCCTTTTTCTAAACTTCCTGGGAAAAGAACTAAGCTTGCTGAGTTGGCTTTACGACCTGACCATTCTGTCCACCGTGTTGGCCGGCTTGCAGTACATCTGGGTTGGAATAACTGCTTTAAAAAACCCCGCGGAGTAAAATTAGGCCAAATTATCTCCGATTATTTTCTCAAAATCTCTGGCCCATCTTTCCAGGGAAAATTGACTGAGGACCCTGGCTTCCGCCGCCTGCACCACCTTCTGCCTTAATTCTTCATCTGCCATCAGTTTTTGCAGAAGAGTTGACATTTCGGCTGGCTGTTCCTCATCATAGACAAAGCCGGTCTGAAAATTAGCCACCAATTCTTCCAGGCTGCCCCGGTCCACCAGGACTGGTACTCGGGCTAGGCCAGCTTCCAGCACCAGACGGCTGAGCGGGTCAAACCCGGGAATGATTATGGCCACGGCCGTAGATTTCCACCGCCCGGGCTCCGGCATTAAGCCAAAGTCTTTAACCTCAAATTCCAGTCTGGTCGTGGCTAATATTTTTTGCAGCCGGGAAACAGTGGAAGCGGGCAGCCCGGGAAACATAAATTCTAATTGGCTTTGAGGATACTTTTCTTTCAGCCACTGGCTCTGAGCCTTTTCCAGAAAAGAAACCAGCTTTCTGAATCGTTTCAGACTCCAGTTCCCCCAGAAAACGGTCAAGTTTTTAGCTCCGTTCTTTTCCTCCGTGGCTTCGGCCAAACCAGGTCTTAAAGCCTGAAGGTCAATACCGGGCAGAATAACCCGGGCTTTTTCCCTGGTCCTTTTCCTTTGAAAGAGTGAAGCCGCTGCTTCGGACTCCAGAATCACTGTGGTAGACAGGTCGTTGGCCAGGCGACTGGCCAGCCATTTGCCCCAGAAAAACCTCGGCCGGGCTGGCCCGGCGGTTAAGATTTCTCTTATCAGCCAGATGTGCCTGATGCCTTCTTGCCGGGCAGCCAGTGCCCCTGTCCAGTTCAGAAAAGATAAACTCACTACCAGCCGGACCCTTCTTTTTCTGATGAGGCTGGAAACTTTGATGAAGCTAAAAAAATTGAAAACCCAGAAAAAAGGCTGATGGAATAAATTCCTGAAATCCGTCAGGTAATCCCGACCTTTTATCACCTCATACTCAACTCCGGATAAGGCGGCTTTCTCCAGCAGCGGACCGGTGGAGGGAAAAATCAAAATCGGATGAAAGGGTAAATCTTTTTTCTGGTTAAGATAATCCAGAAGGAGAGCTTCCCCGCTGCCGAATTGCCCGCTGCCAGCTATAAATAAAACTACGGGTTTGTCCATTCGTTCAGTTTATATCTTTTAAATTTGTTATCTAAGGCTTGCTATAATGAGTTAAACACTACGGCCTGTTCTCTTTCAGATTTTATTCCCCCGCCGGCCAATGTCAAGGCAGAAGTTCTTTCAGGTTAAGAAGCGGCCGTGTTGAGACCGGTTAAACTGAACAGCAAACAAAATTCAATACTCATTCTCGCCGTCTCAGCATAAAAAATGCCAATCAAGAAATAATTATCTTGAAAAAATTCATCCTTAGATGTTATCATCAGGTCAAAGAGGTGAGGAGTAATAAAATGGTAGATACTAAACTATTTTCTAAACTGGCTAAAAGGATTGAATCTTTCCGGGATGAAATGGTGGATTTGCAGACAAAACTCTGCGCCATTCCGGCCATTGCCCCATCCAGCGGAGGGGAGGGAGAAGCCAGGAAAGCAGAATTTCTGGAAAATTACCTGAAACAATGCGGCTTGCCGGAAATAAAGGTTATCAAGGCACCGGACCACGAAGCACCGGCTGGTTACCGGCCAAACCTCATCGCCGTTTATCCGGGGAAAAACTCCAGCAAGACTATCTGGGTGATGACCCACATGGATGTGGTGCCTCCTGGAGACCTGGCTCTGTGGAGAGGGGACCCCTTCAAAGCCTGGGTAGAGAAAGGACGAATTTACGGTCGGGGCGTGGAAGACAACCAGCAGGATATGGTGGCTTCCATCTTTGCCGTCAAAGCGCTGATAGCCGAAAACATCAAGCCCGCTTATGATGTTGGTCTGGTGCTGGTGGCTGATGAAGAAACCGGGAGTAAATTTGGTATTGAGTACGTGCTGAACAATTCGGAGTTTTTCCGAAAAGATGACCTGATTATCGTGCCTGATGCGGGTAACGCCAACGGGACGATGATTGAAGTGGCTGAAAAATCCATCCTCTGGCTGAAATTCAGAACCCTCGGTAAGCAAGCTCATGCCTCCACTCCCGAAAAAGGGATTAACAGCTTTAAAGCCGCCAGCTTTCTGGTGACTGAACTTCAGCAGCTCTACAAGATATTTAACAAAAAAGACCTGCTTTTCTCCCCGCCGATTTCCACTTTTGAACCGACCAAAAAAGAAGCCAACGTGCCCAACATCAACACCATCCCGGCCGAAGATGTTTTCTACCTGGATTGTCGGATTCTTCCCGCCTACCAGGTAGAAGAGGTAGAAAAAACCATAGCTAAAATCGCTAAAGCCGTGGAGAAGAAATTCAAGGTGAAAATTGAAATCCAGGCCGTGCAGAAAGCTCCCGCTGCCCCACCCACTTCCCCCAAAGCCCCGGTCATCCAGGCTCTGAAAAGAGCAGTCAAAGATGTTTACCACAAACAGGCAAAACCAGTGGGCATCGGAGGCGGGACCGTTGCCTCCCTTTTCCGTCGGGCTGGTTTTCCGGCCGCCTGCTGGTCAAAGCTGGATGAGACAGCTCACATGCCCAATGAATACTGCATAATAGACAACATGGTGGGCGACGCTAAAGTCTTTGCTCACGTTTTTATCCAGGAATGAACAACAGGAACAGACCTGAATTTCTGGTGGTACTGACCACTTTGCCCGAAGAAAAAGTAGCTGAAGAATTGGTCCGTCATCTACTGGAAGAAAAGCTGGCCGCCTGCTGCTCGGTTTTTAAAGCCAGGTCCTTTTACTGGTGGGAAAATAAAATCAACGATGACCAGGAAGTAGTCGTCCTGATAAAGACCTCTGCCACTCTTTATCCGGAGCTGGAAAAGAAAATTAAACAGCTTCATCCCTACCAGGTGCCAGAGATTATAGCTCTGCCCCTGGTTTCAGGCTACCAGCCTTACCTGGACTGGATTAAAGAGGTAACCAAGGCTTGAGGGTTTTTCTTCCAGGCTCTGGCTGCCGCCCGGACTGTATTCAGGTGAATGTCCACGGTGTCTTCTATTTCAGGGGCATAGCCACCGCCCAGCACGATGGCCACCGGGATACCCAGCTTCAGGGCATTATCCAGAATGATCTGGTCTCTTTTTTTTAGCCCTTCTTTAGAAACGTCCAGGCCGCTCAGCATGTCATTCCGGAAGGGGTCAGCTCCGGCGATGTAAACCAGGAGGTCAGGCTTGAAGTCCTGGTAAATCTTCGGGAAATAAGGTTTGAGAGCCGAAAGATAGGCGGCATCATCATCTCCTGACCACAAACCCACATCTACGTCGCTTTCCGGTTTTTCTGAGGGATAGATATCCATCTGGTGGATGGAAAAGGTAAAAACATAATCTTTATCTCTGAAGAAGAAGGCCGTGCCATTGCCCTGGTGCAGGTCGGCATCTACAATCATGGCCCGGTTAATTTTCCCTTCCTTTTTCATTTTTTCAACGGCCACCGCCACATCGTTGAACAGGCAAAACCCCTCGCCGTGGTCAGGGAAAGCGTGGTGAAAACCGCCGCCGATATGAAAGGCCAGCCGATTTTTCAGCGCTTCTTCAACCGTGGCAATGGTGCCACCGGTCATCAGCGCAAAAAACCTGACTACTTCACTGGAAAAGGGCAATTCCAGAGCCTGTAACTCAAGGGAAGAAAGGGTGCCGCTTTTTACCTTTTTCACATACTTGGGGGTATGTACCAGAAGCAAATCCTCGTCTGTAGCCGGTCTGGGTTCTATAAAATCTTGCGGGCCAGCCCCCAGACCAACCACCCTTTCAAACAGCAAGCGGTATTTCTTCACGGCAAAAACATGACGGCCTAATTCCACCATCCAGTACTCGTTGCTGAAGATAAATTTAAACGGCAGCTTCCAGCCGAGGAAAGAAAGCAGAGAACCAAGGATGTCAGCCATAGGCACTTCCTAACATACCAGAAATCCTGTTTCAGAAAAAGCCTTGATTTCAAAATTGAACCAAGAAAAGAAAAAGTAATTTACAAACAACTGATTTTCTCCGCTAATCTACTAACTCAGGCTAATAAAAAAGGGCCCTGAACCGCTTCTGGCCCAGGGCCCTTAAGAGCGTCTAAAAAGAGTAATTATTTACGGCTGCCGGATTTTTTGCTGGTTTTGGAGCTTTTTTGGGGACTAGACTTCCTGGCTGCGGCCTTCTTCCTGGCTGAAGCAGCGGCGCTTTTCTTGCTTTCCGCTTCTGCCATCTTTTCCTTGATAGCCACCTGGGCAGCAGCCAGACGGGCAATGGGGATCTGGTAAGCAGAGCAGCTGACGTAATTAAGCCCGATCTTATGGCAGAACTCAATGGACCTCGGGTCACCGCCGTGCACACCGCAGATACCAACTTTCAACTCCGGCCTTGTCTGGCGACCTTTTTCCACCGCCCATTTCATCAACAGGCCAACGCCTTTCTGGTCCAGGGTCTCAAAGGGGTCATCAGTCCAGATGCCATGATTGAGGTAATAATTCAGGAACTTGGCGCTGTCATCTCTAGAGATACCGAAGGTGGTCTGGGTCAGGTCGTTGGTACCGAAGGAGAAGAATTCAGCCTCCTGAGCCACTTCATCGGCCGTCAGAGCAGCTCGCGGAATTTCCACCATGGTGCCAACCGTGTACTTAACTTTCACACCGTACTTTTTCATCACTTCCTCGGCCACCCGGTTGACAATCGCTTTCTGGTTGGCCAGCTCTTTGACGTTGCCCACCAGCGGGATCATAATTTCCGGGAAGACTTTCTCGCCTTCCTTGGTCAGCTCACAGGCCGCTTCAAAGATGGCTTGAGCTTGCATTTCCGTGATTTCCGGGTAGGTAATGCCCAGACGGCAACCGCGGTGCCCGAGCATGGGGTTGAACTCAGACAGGGCCTTCACCCGGGCCAGCAATTTTTCCAGCTCGGCTATTTTTTCCGGGTCACCGTTAGTAGCTTTGAGCACCGCCACTTCCACCATCAAATCTTCTTTCCTGGGCAAGAATTCATGGAGCGGCGGGTCAATAGTCCGGATGGTCACCGGGTTCCCCTTCATTTCCTTGAAGAACTCGTAGAAATCCTGTTTCTGGAAGGGAAGCAGCTTGGCCAGAGCTTCTTTTCTGGCTTCCTCGGTCTCGGCCAGAATCATTTCTTTAACAATCGGCAGTCTTTCCGGCCCAAAGAACATATGCTCGGTTCTGGCCAGTCCTATACCCTGAGCACCAAAGGCAAAAGCTACCCGGGCATCCGGCGGGGTATCTGAATTAGCTCTGACCTTAAGTTTCCGGAACTTATCAGCCCAGGACAGGAGCTTGGCGAAGTATTGATAAATGGTTGATTCTTCAGGTTTTTTCTCGCCTTTTATGACCTGGATAATTTCTGAAGGTCTGGTGGGAATTTCCCCTTCCAGCACTTCACCGGTGGAACCATCAATGGAAATCCAGTCACCTTCCACAAATTTCCTTCCGCCAACATAAAAAGCTTTTTCTTCTTCATGAACCTTGATAGCTCCACAGCCCACCACCGCTGGCTTACCCATCTGGCGACCAACCACCGCCGCATGGGAGGTCATACCACCGGTGGCGGTCAGGATGCCCTGAGCAGCGCTCATACCATGGATGTCATCAGGTGAGGTTTCTTCTCTTACCAGGATAACTTTCTTGCCTTCATTCTTCCAGGCCACGGCATCATTAGCGTTAAAAACTATCTGACCGGTGGCTGCCCCCGGAGAAGCAGCCAGCCCCTTGGCTAGAACTGTATGTTTCTTCTTTTCTTCTACGTCAAAAATCGGGTGGAGAAGCTGGTTCAGGGCTTCAGGTTCAACTTTCAGGAGCGCCTGTTCCTTGGTGGTCAGACCTTCTTCCACCAGGTCCACGGCAATCTTCACCGCCGCCATACCGGTGCGTTTGCCGTTTCTGGTTTGCAGCATAAAAAGCTTGCCTTCCTGAATGGTGAATTCAAAGTCCTGCACATCACCGTAATGTTTTTCCAGCTTCTTGACCACGGTGACCAGTTGCCTGAAAACCTGGGGCATTTCTTTTTCCAGGTTCTTGAGTGGCGAAGGCGTCCTTATGCCCGCCACCACGTCTTCACCCTGAGCGTTGACCAGGTATTCCCCGTAGAGTTCTTTTTCACCGGTAGCCGGGTTTCTGGTAAAGCCCACGCCCGTGGCGGAGGTTGGCCCATAGTTGCCAAAAACCATCTGCTGGATGTTCACCGCTGTCCCCAGGTCATCGGGGATGTGGTACTGGCGCCGATAAGTGATAGCCCGGGGGTTATTCCAGGATTTGAAAACAGCCGCTATGGCCATTTTCAGCTGGTCCATAACGTTCTGGGGAAATTCCCGGCCGGTTTCTTTCTGGACCAGCTTTTTGTACTCGGCAATCACTTCTTCCAGGATGTTTTCCGTCATCTCGTGGTCATACTGAATGCCGTTAGCTTCTTTTTTAGACCTGAGAATTTCTTCGAACTTTTTCTTAGAAATGCCCAGGACCACATCACCAAACATGTGAATCAAGCGGCGGTAGCAATCAAGGGCAAAACGGCGGTTACTGGTTTTCTGAGCCAGGCCTTCCACCGTCTGGTCATTAAGACCCAGGTTCAGAATGGTATCCATCATCCCCGGCATGGAAAACTTGGCCCCTGAACGGACAGATACCAGCAAAGGATTTTTGGGGTCTCCAAATTTCTGGCCAGAAACCTTTTCCAGCCTTTTCAGGCCGGCCAGCACCTGCTGCTCCACATCCTTGGGCAGCTTATTGCCAGCTTTAAAAAAGAGGTTGCACACCTCAGTAGAAATGGTAAAACCCGGGGGAACGGGTAAACCGATACTGGCCATTTCAGCCAGGTTAGCACCTTTACCACCAAGGATATCCTTCATATCCTTGTTACCTTCGGCTATACCAGGTCCGAAGAAAAACACGTACTTTTTCGCCATGGTCTATCTCCTTCTACACACAAAATTTGTTCAAGAAAATATACACTCTAAGAGACAAAATTTCAAGGTAGGCCCGGATTAAATATCTAAAATATCAGTTAGATACTCGGGACCCCGGCTTGAGCAGGCAAAACTCATTGGCGGGGGAGAAAAGAAGGACCAGGGCCATAATGAGCCAGACTGCATCTTCAATTATAAGCCATAAATCAGCCCTGCGACTGAAAGTGCCAAAACAGCCGCATTCCACATCTATACCTCTGAGCATGGTTATGGCCACCAGGATGATGAAAAAAAGAAGCAGCCCGCTGATTAAAAGGGCACTGGAGCGGGGGAAAATCCCGATAATCAGAAAAAGACCGGCTATCAGTTCAACCCAGGGCAAGATGATGGCCGTGAGAAAAGAAAGAGTCTGGCCCACCAGGCGGTAATTCCTGACATCCTGGGCAAAAGTCAGAGGGTCAGCAATCTTACTCACGGCCGCCCAGATGAAGACTCCACCAACGATTAACCTGAGAAGTAATAAAAAAACCTTATTTCGTAACACCATGGTTATTTTTCTACGGGCAACCCGGCCTGCAACCATTCTTCCCAGCCGCCGGAGAAAACTTTGATGTTCTTAAAGCCTTTACTGAATAAAATTTTAGCCAGAGCCAGGCTGGTCTGACAGCTTCCCCCCTCACAGTAAACAACCAGAGGTTTATCTTCCGGTAAGAGCCGGAGCAAGTCTTCCTGACCGCTTTTGACTTCCACCAGCGGCAGAGAATAAGCTCCGGGCACATGACCGGCAGCATATTCTTCCCGGCTGCGGCTGTCTACCAGCAGAGCCTCTCCTGAAGCCCATAAACTTTCGGCCTCGGCCAGAGAAACAAAAACCAGGCCGGGAAATTCTTGGCGGTTGATAAAAGCCTGTTTAAACTCCCCCTGCCAGAATCTTCTTATCAACCCGAGCTGAGTAATAACAGCCAGGAAAACAGATAAGCCAAGAATGATAGCTAGGCCCTGCCAGGTTTCCCGGTCGCTAAGAA
>JBBIRN010000008.1:0-14422 GCA_037441785.1 Candidatus Aminicenantota bacterium
GCGGAGCAGAGGCCGAGCTTTTTAATGCGCCTGAAAGAGAAAAAAGACTCAGGAAGGCGCTTGAGCCAGCCAGAAAATTATTCAACTTCATTCTGATTGATTGCCCCCCATCTCTTGGGTTTTTAACCATAAACGCCCTGTCCGCGGCTGATTCCATTCTCATTCCCGTGCAGGCTGAGTTTTTTTGCATGGAAGGCATTCCAGACCTGTTCCATACTCTTGACGTGGTCAGGCGTTATTTTAACCCCCAGTTGTACGTTGAAGGTATTCTCTTGACCATGTTTGATGAAAGGACTAACCTGTCCAAGCAGGTGGCAGAGGAAATTAAGAATTCCTTGCGTGGGTTTCTTCTGAATACAGTCATCCCGAGGAGTGTCAGGTTAGCTGAGGCTCCAAGTTTTGGCAAGCCGATAATTTTGTACGACCCTAAATCTAAGGGGGCTGAAGCCTACTTAAATCTGGCAGAGGAGTTGATTAAAAAATGACCAAAAAAGCTCTCGGAAAAGGTTTGGGTGCATTTATACCTGAAGAATTTGGGATTTTAAAAGAAGACAGGTATGAGGAAATTGAGATTGAAAAAATTCGCCCTAATCCTAACCAGCCCAGAACTATGTTTGATGAAGGAGCCATTGATGAGCTGGCGCAATCAATAAAAGAGACAGGAATTATCCAGCCTATTCTTGTTGTCCCGGAAGATGACCATTACAAAATTATAGTTGGAGAAAGGAGATGGCGGGCGGCACAGAAAGCCGGGTTACGTTTCGTCCCTGCCATTGTTCGCAACATCACCCCGGAAAAGCAGCTGGAAATTTCTTTGATTGAGAACATCCACCGGGAAGATTTAAACCCACTGGAAGTAGCTCAGGCTTTTAATGACCTGGCTGAGACTCTGGGTTTAACCCAGCAAGAAATTGCCGATAAAGTTGGGAAAGACCGGGCTTCAGTAGCCAACTACATCAGATTGCTCAAGCTGCCGGAAGAAGTCAAAAAATTCATTCGCGAAGAAAAAATATCTATGGGCCACGCGCGGGCTCTTCTGGCTCTGGAAAACGAACAGGAACAAATAGAAGTCGCAAACCTGGTGGTCAAAAAAGGGCTATCTGTCCGGGAAACAGAAAAAATTGTCCAGAAATATAAAACCAGGGCTCCAAGGATACAGAAATCTTTGCAAGACCCTGACCTGAAAGCCCTGGAAGAAGAGCTGATAAAACATTTTGGAACCAAGGTGGTAATCAGCGGAAACAGACAGAAGGGTTCAATAAGAATATTTTACTTTTCGCTGGATGACCTTAACCGGGTTTATGATAAGATAAAAGGAGTCAAATGATGAAAGAAAAAGAAAAAGTCAGAGAAATAGTGGAAGAACACCGACTGGCTGGTCTGATTGACCAGGGAACGGAATTAAAAGGTGAATTAAATTTTAAAGGTTCGTTCAGGATAGAAGGATACTTCCAGGGAAAGATATTTTCAGATTCCATGCTTATTGTCGGAGAAAAGGGCAAGGTAGAGGCGGATGTGCAGGTTGGCCAGCTAATCATAAACGGAGAAATTAGAGGGAATCTTCAGGCAAAGGAAAAAGTTGAAATACACAGCAAGGGCCGGGTTTTTGGCAGCATAATTACGCCTCGCCTGGTGGTGGAAGAAGGTGCTTACCTGGAAGCGTCCTGCCAGACAACAGAGATGGGAGCCACAAAACCGGCTACACCGGTTGAAAAGAAATAATCCCTGGCTATACATATCCAGCCGGATGCCGTTTAAACTCAGGCCAAATGACCTTAATCAAGACATATCTGTCAGTAAAAATTAAAATATAAATTTACCGCTTGTTTGCTTAAGGTAATCTTTTGTCTTTTTTCCGGTCAAATTTTTCTTGTTTTTTTTCAAAAATAATTTTATAATCAGGTTTACTTAAGTGCTTTAAATCATGGGGAAATAAAATGAGCAAGTATATCTTTGTGACCGGTGGTGTAATTTCGGGCCTGGGCAAGGGGCTGGCAGCCGCTTCTATTGGCTTGCTCCTGGAATCTCATGGCTATAAAATCACGTTGCAAAAATTTGACCCTTACCTGAATGTGGACCCCGGTACCATGAGCCCTTTTCAGCATGGGGAAGTCTACGTCACGGATGATGGGGCCGAAACGGACCTGGACCTGGGACATTATGAGAGGTTTACTTCCACCAGGACCACGCGTTCGCACAACTGGACCGCCGGAAAAATTTATGACCTGATCATCAAAAAAGAAAGACGCGGCGATTACCTGGGTAAAACCGTGCAGGTCATTCCTCACGTTACTGATGAAATCAAGAATGCTTTTTACTCCGTGGCTCAAAACAACGATATAGTCATCATTGAAATTGGTGGAACAGTAGGAGACATAGAAAGCCTTCCTTTTCTGGAAGCCATCCGTCAGATGAGGCTGTCTCTGGGCAGCGAGAACACAATTTTTATTCATCTTACCCTTGTGCCCTATGTTAATGCCTCCGGAGAGTTGAAGACCAAGCCTACGCAGCATAGTGTTAAAGAACTAAGAGCCATAGGAATTCAACCGGATATCATCCTCTGCCGCACAGCGCGGGAACTTCCCCAGGAAATAAAAGCCAAGATAGCACTTTTTACCAACGTGCCGGTGGAGGCCGTAATCACAGCCATGGATGCGCGGACGATTTACGAAATTCCGTTGAACCTGGCAGCTGAAGGCCTGGATAAAATTATCCTGAAAAAACTCAACCTGGAGGCGAGGGAGCCAGACCTCAGCCGCTGGAAGAGTCTGGTGCAGAGAAGCCTGCAGCCAAAAGATGAAGTAAACATTGCGGTGGTGGGCAAGTACATTGGTTTACATGATTCCTACATCAGCCTTTATCAGGCGCTGGATCATGGTGGACTGAGTCATTCTCTGAAGGTTAACCTCAAATGGATTGAAGCAGAAGACCTGGAAACAGGGCGACCGGCCAGAATTCTCAAGGACGCAGATGGTATTCTGGTGCCCGGTGGCTTTGGACATAGGGGCATTGAGGGAAAGATAAGAGCCGTTACCTATGCTAGAGAAAATAAAATTCCTTTCTTTGGCATCTGTCTTGGCATGCAATGCGCTACCATTGAGTTTGCCCGGAATGTTGCTCGCCTGAAAAAGGCCCACAGTGAGGAATTTGACCCGGCGACGCCGTACAAAATATTTCGCCTGTGGCGAGAGTTGAGTAAAGAGCATGACCTGGGTGGGACCATGCGACTTGGAGCTTATAATTGTGAACTAAAAAGAGGCACGCTGGCTTATAAAATCTATGGCTCATCGCTCATCAGTGAACGTCACCGGCACCGTTACGAGTTCAACCCAGAGTTTGAAGAACAGCTGGCCTCGGCCGGGCTGGTTATCTCCGGCAAAAATCCAGAACATGACCTGGTGGAGATTGTAGAGCTAAAAAACCATCCCTGGTTTCTTGGCTGTCAATTCCATCCGGAGTTCAAATCGCGACCGCTGGAGCCTCATCCTCTGTTCAGGTCCTTTATCGGAGCAGCTTACAACTACCGGAAAAAACGCCATAGTTAGCACTGCCAGCAAATTTTGTAATTAATTGATAATAAAACAATTACAGCCAATTTTAGCTTAAGAATTTTAGGTTTGCTAACTTGAGGATGATGAATTTCATAAAAAAACTTAAAGCCTGGAAGGCAGCAAAAAAAATTCAGTTGGTGCTGATGGATGTGGACGGCACTCTAACAGATGGTCGCCTGTTTTTGCTACCCGACGGCCAGGAAGTCAAGGGATACCATGTGCACGACGGTCTGGGTATTTTACTGGCCAGGCTGGCCGGGCTTAAAACTGGCGTCATCACGGGCAAAAGTTCTCCTGCTCTTTCTCTCAGGGCTGAGAAGCTGGGGTTAGATGAGGTTCATCAAAACATCCTGGATAAAGAAAAAATATTAAAGGACATCCTGGAACGCCACCGCTTATCTCCGGAGCAGGTGGCTTTTATCGGTGATGACCTCGGTGACCTGAAAGCTATGAAAGCAGTCGGTCTGAGTGGGGCGCCGGCAGATGGGCATCCGCAGGTTAAAAGAAGCGCTCTTTACGTCTGCCGCCGTAAAGGCGGGCATGGGGCAGTCAGAGAATTCCTGGAATTCATCTTAAGAGCCCAGAAAAAATGGGCGGAAGTAGCCCAGAGGACCGACGAGATAAAAAGTGGTTTAAATAGATAAGCGTTTATATTATTCTATTAATGATTCAACCCGATGATTTTTCTGGAGATGGGTTATGGAATTAAAAAAAGAAATTTTCCGGGAATATGATATTCGCGGTGTTGTGGGCCAGGACCTGGACCGCCAGGCCGCGGTCATCATCGGTCAGGCTGTTGGCAGTGAGGTTAAAGCCCGTGGAAAAAACGAAGTAGCGGTGGGGAGAGATTGCCGTCTCAGTTCACCGGAGCTGGCTTCGGGTTTGATAGAAGGTCTTTTAAACTGCGGATGTCAGGTGGTGGACCTGGGGGTAGTGCCCACACCGCTGGTCTATTTTTCTGTCTATCACAAGAAAAAAGAGGCCGCGGTCATGATTACCGGCTCCCACAACCCGCCGGAATTCAACGGTTTCAAAATTATGATTGGCGAGGAAACGCTTTATGGCCCGGAGATTCAAAAGCTTTTTCAGCGCATTGAAAAGAAGGAATTCAGCCTGTCTGATAAAAAGGGCGGTCTCAGTCACTATGACCCGATTCCTGAATATGTGGATTATGTGGCGGCCCAGGTGAAACTCTACCGGCCAGTAAAAGTAGTGATTGACGCCGGAAATGGCACAGCCGGGCCCGTAGCTTCTCAACTTTTGAAAAAGATGGGGGCGGAGGTAGTAGAACTTTATACAGAGATGGATGGCCATTTCCCGCACCATCATCCTGACCCCACCATACCCGAAGCTCTGAAAGATTTGATGGCTAAAGTCCGGGAAACCGGGGCTGAGCTGGGCATTGCTTATGATGGCGACGCTGACCGGATTGGAGCAGTGGACGAAACCGGCCGCATCATCTGGGGTGACCAGCTGATGATCATCTTTGCCAGAGACATTCTGGCCGCTCATCCGGGGGCAACCATCATTTCTGAGGTAAAGGCCTCTCAATTGCTTTATAAAGAAATCACCAGGCTCGGCGGTCGGGCCATAATGTGGAAGACCGGTCATTCTTTGATAAAGAAAAAAATAAAGGAAGAAAAAGCCCTGCTGGCCGGAGAGATGAGCGGCCATATTTTCTTTGCTGAGCGCTGGTTTGGCTTTGATGATGCCATTTACGCCTCAGCCAGGCTGCTGGAAATAGTCTCACGGTCACAGGAGAAAGTTTCCAGGTTCCTGTCTGATTTGCCGGAAATGTTTAACACCCCGGAAATACGGATTTACGCTTCTGATGAGGTAAAGTTCCGGATTGTAGAGCTGGTAAAAGAAGAATTAAAAAAAGACCCTGAGGTAAAAGAAATCATTGACATTGACGGAGTAAGGGCCGTTTATGAATCAGGCTGGGGTTTGCTCCGGGCTTCTAACACCCAGCCGGTGCTGGTCCTGCGTTTTGAAGCCACCAGCCAGGAGGAGCTGCAGAACATCCGGAACCGGGTGCAGGCAGCCATGGAAAAAGTTATTAAAGGTTTAACACAAAATAATAAATCGTAACACTGGAAGGGGGAAGGATGAGCCCAAGAACCCAGAAAACAAAGACTTACAAAATGCCCTTTGATTTCAACTTGGTTATCCTGGCCGGGGGGAGTGGCACGCGCTTCTGGCCCCTGAGCCGGCAGAAAAGACCAAAGCAATTCCTTAAAATCATAAAAGACCGGACACTGATAGAAGAAACTTTTCGCCGGATTAACGGAATCGTTCCGTCCTCTCAGGTTTACACGGTGGCCGTGGCTCAGCAGAGCAGGATTATCAGGCGTCTCCTGCCGAAAATTCCTGTCCGGAATCTGCTGGTAGAACCAGAAGCCCGCAACACAGCGGCTTCCCTGATTCTGGCTACCGCTAACCTTTACCTCAAGAATAAAGAAGCAGTTTTGGCGGTGCTGCCCGCTGACCATTATGTCAGCGACGTGGCTAGGTTCAGAGAAAAGCTGCTGGCGGCCTCCCGAGCGGCTTATCAGTTGAAGAAAATTGTTCTTTTTGGCATTCCACCGGTCAGCCCGGCTACAGGTTATGGTTATATTCACTGTCCGGGGAAAAAATTAGCCGAAATTGGGGGAGAGACTTTCTTTGAGGTGGAGGCCTTCCGGGAAAAGCCGGACCTGCCTACTGCCCTGGAATTTCTGCAGAGCGGGGAGTATTACTGGAACAGCGGAATTTTTCTCTGGCGGGCGGATGTCTTTGAAGAGAGCCTGCGGGAATTTGCCCCCGAGCTTTTTTCTGCCTGGATGAAAATCCTGCGCTGTTTGCGAAACAAAGACCGCCGGGAGCTGGGCAAAGTTTTTCGGGAAATCCCGGCTCTGTCCATAGACTATGCTCTGATTGAAAAGGTTTCCGGTGCTCTGATGGCCAGAGGAGATTTTGGCTGGTCAGACCTGGGAAGCTGGAGTTCTCTTCATGAATACCTGCCGCAGGATGATAATTGTAATGCGGTCAGCGGCAAGTTTGTGGGCCTGGAAACGAATAACTGCCTGGTTTTCAGTCCCAAAAAGCTCACCGCCCTGATCGGTGTCCGGGACCTTATCGTGGTTAACACTGATGATGCTGTGCTGGTCTGCCATCGTGACCAGGACCAGCTGGTAAAGGAACTGGTAGAAAAGCTTAAAAAAGAGTGGCCTCAGTATACCTGAATAACGTTGTTTTGTGACTGCCGGGGGTGGGTTTCAAACTAAGTGCCAGAGTTGATTTTAAGGTAGTTTTGTTCCCATATGGGGTCAAGAAGGGCAGCCACTTTCTGGGCGTATTCCACTAGTCCCTGGTAATATTCGGGGTCAGCCAGAGCTTCGGCCGCATTGTCGTCAATCGGGCGGGGCCGGTGTTTTTGCAGTAGCGGGTAAAGGTCTTTAAAATGATCCCGCATCGGACAGGGCCTGATCCAGTTTCTGACCGGGCCTGCAAATCTCATATCACGACCGTAACCATAATCGCGCTGCCATTTTCTAATGTCAGCGAAGAAGGGATGAGCCCAGACCTCGTTTAAGTTTTTCCCATGGCTGTAGATTTCATAAATATTAACCGGTGAATAGGGCACAAAAACGCAGGGCGTAACCGTTCCATCCCAGTTGACGACCAGGTAGCCGCCGGACCGGCCGGCTGAAATGCAGCCATGGGTAGCTGTGCCGCTGTTCCAGAAATCAATCAGGAATAGGTGTTTTTCGTAGACTAACTGCCAGGCTCTCTGGTACAGCCGCAGCCGCTGCTCGGGGGTGGGCAGCAGCTCCAGGGTAAAGGCCCGGCCGATGGGCATGTACTGAAAAGCCCAGGCAAAATGAGCTCCCTGCTGGTTGAAGTAGAAATCCATCACTTCATCAGAAAAAACTTCCTCGGCGTTGTCTTTGGTCACGGTTAAAGAAATGCCGTAGAAGACCTTTTCCTTCCTCAGGTTCTCAAAGGCGGCTAGGAGGCGGTCAAAAACACCGCGGCCCCGTCTTTTCTCCGTGGTTTCCTTCAGGCCTTCAACCGAAATGGCGGGCATGATGTTCCCGGCCCGGGCCATTCTCCTAGCTATCCGGTCGTCAATGAGCGTGCCGTTGGTGTACACCAGGAAAAAGCAATCGTCGTGTTTTTCCACCAGGTCCATCAGGTCGTGCCCCTGGTCTTCATAAAGCAGCGGTTCTCCGCCGCTGATGACCACAAACCGGGCTCCCCATAATTCTTTGGATTCTGTTACCAGGCGGTCAAGCACCGGCCAAGAAAGTTTTATCTCGGTGCGGTCAGAGTCGGCATAGCAACCTATGCAGTACAGGTTGCATTTCTTGGTCGGGCTGATGAGCAGAAATCCCGGTGGCACAGTCCCGAATTGCTGGCGGAATTTTTCCCGGATGGGAATTTCTCCTTCCCGGATGATGGCATCGCCGATTAGAACATTCAGCAGCTTCTTCCTGGTCTGGGGAGAGAGCCTGTCTTCAATTATGGCTCGGGTGATGGTCCTGAGAATGGCTATGCCCATCTCGGCCCGGTCGCGGACGGCGCCGGGTGGCTTTTCCCCGCGGGACATATCTTCGGCCGTACTCTTCCTTAATTTGTTTTCCCAGGAACGGGCTAACAGGTAGGCGACAGGTTTAACGGTTTGCAAAAGGGGAACTAAGTTCGCAATCCGCCTGAGCCTCACGGCCCGGGCCTCCCTTTGCCGGTAGATTTTTTTATTCAAATCAGACATATTCCCCTCCTTTAAAAAGAAAAAAATTTACGAAGAAAAATAAATTAATAATTTATTTCCCTTTTTCCCCTTCCAATAAAATTTGAGCTTTTTGATGGCGGTTGTCAAACACTGGACAGCCTCTGCGTAAAAATTTGCTGTGATGGGTGGGGGGGGTGAGCACAGCTGTTTATCATTTATAATCAATAAGATATATAAATTTATGATAGTCAAAAAAGTCATTACAAAGTTGAAGGTTGTATCGTTTCCCCCTTTAAAAAAGAACCGAACAAGGGCGTTAAAAAGTCCCACCTGACCCTGACACAAGTGGTAATCTAAGTGAAAAAACGCTGATTGTTAATGGCAAAAAAAGCCAAATTCGCCCCGCTTTTTAATAATGAGCGATACTCTAATGAGTTTAAATCAAATTGATTTTAAAAAGGGTATTTAAAACCGGATGATTATCTTAGCTCTGGAGTTATTACCGGGAAGATAGATACCGGCTCTGCAACTTGGAATGCCTGGCGCCGTAGGCAAAGTAAATAGAAAGTCCGATAAGCAGCCAGACACCAAACCTCAACCAGGTTAAAGCTGGCAGACTGGCCATCAGGTATAGGCAGAAGCCAATGGTTACCAGCGGGGTAAAAGGCACCAGTGGCGTTTTAAATTTTCTTTCCACTTCGGGCTGAGTATGACGGAGGACAATAACTCCTACAGACACAAGGATGAAGGCAAAGAGAGTTCCAATGTTACACAGCTCTATAATAACTGAAAGCGGGAAAAACCCGGCAATAAGAGCAGTCAAGCCCCCGGTAATCCAGGTGCAAATGGCCGGCGTTTTGTGAACTGGGTGAACACGGGAGAAAACTTCAGGCAAAAGCCCGTCCCTGGCCATGACCATAAAGATTCGCACTTGGCCGTAGACTGTGATAAGCAGGGTGGAAATCATACCGATTATTCCGCCGGTGGCCACCAGGGCTCCGCCCCATCTTATACCAATCCGGGCCAGAGCCGCCGGCAGAGCATTGCCCACGTCAATCTCTTTATAAGGCACCAGTCCGGTTAAAACAAAAGCCACGCCGACGTAAAGCAGAATCACCACCAGCAGACAGAGCATCAGTCCCAGCGGCACATCCTTCTTAGGGTTTATGGTTTCTTCAGCTGCGGTGGAGACAGCATCAAAGCCAATGTAGGCAAAGAAGATGATGGCCGCGCCGGCCATAATTCCTTTCCAGCCATAGGGAGCAAAGGGAGTAAGGTTGCTCAGCTTAACGTGCGAAATGCCCAGAACGATAAATAAAATAATCACGGCCATCTTGATGACCACGATGATGTTATTGGTGACCGCGCTTTCTTTAATGCCGATGTAAAGAATCCAGGTTATGAGGAGAGTAATCAAAATAGCCGGTAAATCAACTACTCCGCCGCTAAGAGGAGTCTGGGTTAAAGCTTTGGGCAGCTTGAGCCCCAGGTTTTCCAGAAGCCCGATGAAGGTAGTAGACCAGCCCGAAGCCACGGCACTGGCAGAGACCAGGTATTCAAGCATCAGGTCCCAGCCGATAATCCAGGCAATGACCTCACCAAAAGCCGCATAAGAGTAAGAATAGGTGCTGCCGGCCACAGGAAACATGCTGGCCAGTTCAGAATAGGTCAGAGCACAGAGCCCGGCAGTAATGGCTGCGATGATAAAAGAAAGCAAAACGCCTGGCCCGGCTAGATGAGCTCCCTGCCCGGTAGCCACAAAAATTCCAGTGCCGACCACTGAGCCAATACCCAGGGCGGCCAGGTCCACAGCGCGTAAACTCTTACGCAGTTGGGTGTGTTCAGAAGCTTCCTGGAGGTCTTCGGGTCTTTTAACCCATAGGTTCATGCTCTTTCTCCTGGATAAACAGATGGCACAGGTTCATCTGTTTGGAAAATTCTTCAAGTGAAGAATATTACTCACATTGATTTCATTTGACAAGAAAAATTTCATAAAATAGAGGCTAATGGGGAGAAAAAAAAGTGGCTGAAAAATAGCTGGAAGAAGGTAAGAACTTCTCCGTCAAAAATATGTTAGAGTATTTTTATATTAAGTTCAGGCTGTGGGAAAAAATGAAGGGCTTTACCACCCATCAAATAAATCAAAACTGGAGGAGGTGAATGAATGAATTTTAAGAAAGGGTTGGAATTTTTCCTGGTTCTTGCCTTCCTGCTGACTGTGGCCCGGCCCATAACGGCCCAGGTCAAGCTGGAAGTCAAGGAGCACGTCCTGAGTAATGGCCTGAAAATTTTGATGATTCCAAAACCTGGTGTCCCGCGAGTGGTCTGCCACATCTATTACAAGGTTGGTTCCATCAACGAAAGACCTGGCATAACCGGTATTGCCCATATTCATGAACACATGATGTTCAAGGGCACCAAAATTATGGGTGTCACTGATTTTGAAGCTGACGATGCCCTCAACAAGAAGATTGACGAACTGATGGATAAGATTTATCGCGAAAAATACTGGAAGAAAAATGGTGACCAGCAAAAGATAGCTGAATGGCAGAAGCAGGCCGAAGAGTTAATGAAAGAAGAAAAGAAGTACATCATCAAGGATCACCTCTGGGAGACTTACATGAAAAACGGCGGTACCGGACTCAATGCTTCCACCTCGGATGAGGTGACCGGATATTACGTCACCCTGCCGGCCAATAAGGTGGAATTGCAGATGATGCTGGAAGCTGACCGCATGATGAATTCTTATTTCCGCGAGTTTTATTCCGAGAAAGACGTGGTCATGGAAGAAAGAAGGCTGAGTGAAAACCGGCCAGGATATTTCTTCAGTGAGCAGGTCCGGGCTGCTTTTTACACGGCCTCGCCGTACCACTGGGATGTCATCGGCTGGATGGATGACCTGAAAAAGATTACCAAAAAGGACCTGATTGAATTTCACAACAAGTATTACGTGCCCAACAACGCCGTGGCGGTCTATGTGGGCGATTTTAAGCCCGAAGAAATCATCCGGCTGGCGGAAAAGTATTTTGGTCAGATACCCAGGGGTGAAGATGTTGAGCCCATCCGCACCTCTGAGCCGCCTCAGTATTCTCACAAGAGAATGTACGGCGAGGGCCCGGGTATGCCCAACCTGCAGATGTGGTTCCACATTCCACCAGAGGGTGACCCGGATGTGCCGGCCCTGAATATTTTAGCCACCGTGCTTTCAGGAGAAACCGGCCGCCTCAACCGGATACTAGTCCAGCAGAAGGATGTGGCCATCAGGGCCATGGCCATGAGCCGTCCGCAATGGTATGTGGGCGCTTTTACCTTTAATGTTATTCCCAAACTGCAAAAAGGCATCAAGCCAGAAGACCTGGAAAAAGATGTCTGGGAAGAACTGGAAAAAATTAAGAAAGAAGGCCTTACCGAGGAAGAACTTCAGAAAGCCAAGAATAAAACAGAAGCCACTTTTATCCGCAGCCTTGAGTCTCCGATGTTCCTGGCCATGAGGGTGGGCCGGGCTGAACTCAACCGCGGCTGGCGGTCGCTCCTTGAAGACCTGGAAGCCATGAAAAAGGTTACCTCTGATGACGTAAAAAGAGTGGCTGCCAAATATTTTGTCAGGGACAATTGCCTGGTGGCCATCTATTCTCGCGGCCAGGGAAGATAAGGAGGGATGACCATGAAAAAGACATCTATCTGGATTTTAGGTATTTTATTGATCATGCTTTTGGGCGGGACGGTGAAAGCCCAGACTCCGACCAGACCCGAGGACCTGAAATTCCCTCCGCTGAAGTTTGAACCGCCCAACCCGGCCAGTTTCCGGGTGGTAATGGCTAACGGTCTGAGAGGCTATGTGAGGGAAGAAAGATCGCTGCCGATTGTTAACATCACGGCTATCATCAACACCGGGAGCCTTTACGTGCCGAAAGAAAAGGCTGGCCTCACAGATATTCTTTCTGAATGCCTGATAAAGGGTGGCACCAAAACCAGGACCGGACAGGTCATCGAGGATCGTATTGATTTTCTGGGCGGTAGCCTGAACTTTTCCGTAGGTGAAAGAACTGCTTCTCTGACTATGTCGGTGCTGAGTAAGGACCTGGATGAGGGGCTGGACCTGTTCTTTGATGTGTTGATGAACCCTGAATTCAGAGATGAGGCTATAAAGCTGGCCAAAGGGCGCCTCATTGAACAACTGCGTTCTGCTAACGATAACCCCAGCCAGGTGCTGGCCAGGGAGTTTGAAAAGGTCCTGTATGGGGAGCATCCTCTGACCTATGAACCCACGAAGGCGACAGTGGAAAGTATCACCCAGGCAGATTTGAAGTCTTTCCACAGCAAATATTTCTTTCCTAAAAACATCATCATCGCGGCTGCTGGCGACTTCAGCCGCGACCAGCTAAAGAGCAAGATAAACAAGTACGCCACCAAGTGGGCTAACAAGAACCTGTCTTTTCCCGCCATCAGCAAAAACTTTCCGCAACCTGAACCCGGCGTTTATTTTATCCAGAAGAAAATCAATCAGGGATATATTTCTATCGGACATCTCGGAATTGAGGACACCAACCCGGATTATTTTGCGGTGCAGGTGATGAATTTTATCCTGGGTGGGGGTAGCTTTACTTCCAGGATTACCTCCAAAGTTCGTTCAGATGAAGGCCTGGCTTACAACACCGGTAGCCGCTTCACCTACCGCTGGGGTTTCCCGGGGACTTTTGCTGGCTATGTTCAGACCAAATCAGAAACCGTTGGCTATGCCATTTCTTTAATCCTCAAAGAGTTTGAGCGAATCAGACAGGAGCCGGTTTCAGAGGCGGAAATGGAAACAGCCATTAACTACTACCTGGAAAGCTTTGCCGATTTCTTCCAGAGCCCGATAGGAACAATGGTTAATTTTGCCAGCCTGGAACTCCAGGGCAAGCCGATGAATTATTACGCCACTTACCGGGATAAAATTAAAGCTGTGACCAGAGAGAAAGTTATGGAAGTGGCCAAGAAGTACATCCACCCGGATAAGATGGTAATCATGATTGTAGGAGACTGGGAACCCTGCAACAAAGGTTCAGATAAATTTCCTGGTCCACTGGACAGACTGGGCAAAGTTCACCGGTTGAAGTTGATGAACCCGCTGACCGGTCAGCTGGAAGATTAACTGCTTTAGATGGGACAGAAGTTTTTGAGGATGGATTTTTTGTCATCCTGAACAAAAGAGAGAAGCGAATTAGAAAGGGCAGCCGCCAGGCTGCCCCTTCTCTTCTCTTTATCCAGTGTATCAGCACCACACCAATTGTCCTATTTAATGGACAGCGAGACCTCCCTGTTAAACCCATTATCCCTGATTTTTGATGCTTTAAACTGGCATTTTTTTTGCTATCTGGTGGTTAGAAAAACCTAAAAAATTTTGAGGATTGGGATCAACGACAGGTAAAACTTCGGGTGATCGAATATTTACGCATAGAAGAAGAGGAAGGCAATTTTATCAAAATTAGGGGAGGAGGTGTGCCATGAAAAAGCAACTATGGGTGTGTTTTCTGGTCTTGTTTCTGGTTGTTTCTGCTCAGGCTGCCGGAACAAACACAGGTTTAACGGCTTGGGCAGGTGGAACAATATCCAGGTATGAAGGGACACCAATCCCGGTCGGTATTCCGGAGACCGATTATAAAAATTCCTGGCGGACGGGTTTTAACCTTGGCCTCGGGTTGGAGTTGAAGTTCGCACGGATTCCGCTAGCTTTCAGACTGGGCCTGGAGTACCTGGAAAAGGGGACCAAGCTGGATATCTATTATCTGGATACCAAGACAGGTTCCTATCCGTATCGGCTTAGCACTTTAAGCCATACGGGATTGGCTAGAATGAATTTCTCTGGAAAATGGACCCCGTATCTTCTCTTCGGATATGACCTGGATTTTATTCTGAAACACCGCGGCCAGGCTTTCGGGCTCGGTGGACCTGACCTTAAACCAGATACCAGAAAGATTGATTTCTGCCTGGTGGCTGGGGCTGGCCTTGAGTTCAAGGGGCAGAAGATGAGTCCATTCGTAGAAGTCCGTTATCATCACGGTCTAGTCAACCTCAGCCGGGGTACAGGAAGCCTGGAATACTACCCGAGCATTAAGAGCAGAGCGTTAGTACTTGGCGCCGGGCTTAAGTTCGGAAAATCATAAGAGTCAAATTG
>JBBIRN010000008.1:14435-21491 GCA_037441785.1 Candidatus Aminicenantota bacterium
GTCCGTTAAAATTTAGATAAAGGCTGGAGGTTTCATGATGAAAAAATTATTGATTGCCGTTTTTATTCTGGCCTCGGTTTCGGCTGCTTTCCCTGCTCCCTGGTCTTCAAGTGAAAAACCCGCGCTCAGGATATGGGGAGGATTGGACCGAGCGAAATATTCGGGTCAGCCTTCCGTCTACACCGTCCCGGAAATTTCCATAGTAGAGCAGGGCCCCAGGACAGGAGCTTCTTTTGGTGCCGGGCTGGAGATTCCTGTTCCTCAATCTGTGTTAAGTCTTGTAACTGAAATTAATTACCTGCAAAAAAGCGAGAAGGAACTTCAGTACTATTTGAACGAACTGCAGGGTGAAATTAGTTATCAGCTTGACACCTTGGGGTTGACCGGAATGATAAAAGCCAGGCCATCAAGAGTTATACCGGTGTTTGTTCTTGTAGGCTATGGAATTTCCTACATCCTGCGCCATAAACTGGGCGAGCTGGACCTGTTATCTGAAACCAGAAATTATGACCATGGCCTGGTAGTTGGAGGTGGCGTTGAAGGGCAGTGCCGAAACCTGGAACTTTTTTTTGAAGCCCGTTACCACTACGGAGTGGCTAATCTCCTTAGTCATGAAAATTATCCCTACTCTAAATTTGGCACCAGAGCGCTGGTTCTTGGCTTTGGTCTTAAATTCAGGTTATAAAGAATGCTTTTTTACGTTGATATGTACGTGGCAAAACACTGAAGTAAAAAAGAATAATTTCCGGCACCGAGACGGGAGTTTTTCTAAATTTTGGCTCTTCCTGGAGTTTATTTTCATTTTCTCCTGGGTTTTTCAAGACCTGAAGAATAAGGTGCAGCTTTAATCATCAAGCGTATTTTTCTGAATTTTTATTTACACACTTTCTTGAAAATCTGGGAAAAATCGTGATATATAGACTAATCATGAATAGCCTGACTGAAAGAAGAAAATATCAGATTGGTTTAAATGCCAGAAATGGTTATTTACCATGATAGATAGGCTGATTTAAGGAGGACCGAATGGAAGTATTTTTAGAAAACCTCGCTCGCTGGGTTGACAAAACAGCTTACAACATCTGGTCAGTTCTTCTTTTTTTCCTGCTGGCTACCGGCATCTGGTTAACTATCAGAACTGGCTTCGTCCAGTTTCGCCATCTTGGAGATGCTCTCCGCATTATGTTCTCCGGGCTTATTCATAGAGGCAGGAAAGAGAAGAGGGAAGGCGATGTCACGGCCTTCCAGGCTTTGTCTACGGCCCTGGCCGCCACGGTGGGTAATGGAAACATTGGTGGAGTAGCCTTTGCTTTAACCACCGGAGGACCTGGGGCCATATTCTGGCTGTGGGTTTGTGGCTTTGTGGGCATGGCCACTAAGTATTCTGAGGCCCTGCTCGGAGTGAAGTTCCGCGAACATTATCCAGACGGGAAAATTGCCGGCGGCCCCATGTACTACATCAAAAATGGGTTCACCAACAAAAAATTTGCTGCTATCCTGGCTCCTACTTTCGCCATTTGCGGAGCGTTTGCCACCCTGTTTGGCACGGGCAACATGATGCAGGCCAACCAGATGACCATGGTCTTCAACAGCCAGTTCGGCATTCCCAAGATAGTTCTCGCTGTGGCCATTACTTTTCTGGTCAGTATCGTCATTATTGGTGGCATTAAAAGAATAGGAGCGGTGGCGGAGCAGATTGTTCCCCTGATGATTTTTCTTTATCTTATCGTTGGTACTTTCGTTATTCTGTCCAATATCAGTATGCTGCCGAAGGTGTTTGCCCTCATTTTCACGCACGCTTTTAAGCCCTATGCGGTGGCTGGAGGGGCGGCTGGCTACACGGTGAAAATGGCCATGCAGATGGGCTTCCGCCGGGGCCTTTTGACCAACGAGGCGGGGCTGGGTAGTGCTCCTATTGCCCATGCAGCGGCTCAGGCCAAGTCCCCGGTCCACCAGGGATTGATGGGTGTGGCCGAAGTTTTTATGGATACAATCGTGGTTTGTTCCTTTACGGCTCTTATTAACCTTTCTACCGGTCTCTGGCAAACTAAAAAAGCGGCTGACGCCATCCAGGGCACAGCCCTCACCGCTTCTTCTTTTGCTTCCAAAGCTGGCCTGCTGGGCAGCGTGACCGTGGCTTTAGCCTCTTTCCTGTTCGGTTACACCACCCTCATAGGCTGGTATTATTATGGTGAGCAATGCATGAAATTCCTTTTCGGGTATCGCGTAACCAACATATACCGGATCATTTACATAGCCCTGGGTTTTATAGGAGCCTTGATTTCTATTCAGCTCGTTTTTTACATCGGAGATATTGCCAACGCCCTGATGGCCATTCCTAACCTCATGGCCCTGTTTGTCCTGAGCGGAGTGGTGGCCCGAACGACAAAAGAATTCTGGCAGAAATACAAGACTTTAGAGGATTTTGATAAAGAAAATCCAGCTGTAGAGGTGACCGGAAAATAACGGACCTGGACAAGTTGTAAAAGATACTAAGCTGGAAATCTGTTAAGTTGTTATCTGGCATCCGCTTTAATGGGTTGTATCATAAGAAGCGGAAGCCTAAAGAAGACATCTCCCTGGCAGAGAAAATTGCTGCGAGTGAGAGGTAGCCTATTTTTTCTTTAATTCCAGCCCGAGTTCCTCAAGCTGGCGGGGGTCAACCGGCGAGGGCGAGCCGGTCATCAGGCACAGGGCGCTGGTAGTCTTGGGGAAGGGGATGACTTCCCGGATGGAATCCTCACCGCAGAGGAGCATCACCAGTCGGTCAAACCCTAAAGCAATGCCGCCGTGGGGCGGAGCGCCGTAAGTCAGGGCCTCCAGAAAGAAACCGAACTTTTCTTCAGCCTGCTCGGGAGTCAAGCCGAGAATCTTAAAAATCCTAGCCTGAAGCTCTGGCTGGTGAATTCTGATGGAGCCGCCGCCCACTTCATAACCGTTGAGCACCAAGTCGTAAGCCAGGGCTTTGACTTTAAAGGGGTCGCTTTCCAGGAGATCAAGGTCCCCCGGGTTGGGAGAAGTAAACGGATGGTGCATGGAAACAATTTTTTGTTCTTCCTCACTCCATTCAAAAAGCGGGAAATCAGTGACCCAGCAGAAGGCTCTGGCCATCTTATCAATTTTTCCGGCATTGATTTTTTCCTGGATAAAATTCTTTCTGAACTCTCCAAGGACTTTGACCGCTGTTTCTCTGGCGGAAGCAACCAGGAGCAACAGGTCGCTTTCTGCCGCGGCCATTTTTTGCCAGAGTAAATGAAGTTTCTCAGCCGGTAGTTTTAAGGAACTTTTAAGCTGGCTTTCAGATTTTTTAATCCAGATCAGCCCGGCTGCGCCCAGGGCTTTAGCCTCTTCCTGCAGTTTATCCAGGCGCGAGCGGGAAAAGCTTCCTCCGTCTTTTACCAGCAGGCCCTTGAGCACGCCGCCCTTTTCCAGCACCTGGTTGATGATTTCAGAACCAAGCTCCGGGGCCAGGGCGGTTAAATCTTCTATGGCCACCGGGTCCCGCAGGTCCGGCTTATCCGAGCCGTATTTCTCCATGGCTTCACTGTAACTCAGCCTGGGAAATGGACGGCTGATTTTTTCGCCCTTAAGGCTGAAAAGCCTGTCCATCAGTTCTTCTATCAGTTCGTAAACATCCTCACGGGTGATGAAGCTCATCTCAATATCAACCTGGGTGAACTCTGGCTGCCGGTCAGCTCGCAAATCTTCGTCGCGGAAGCATCTGACAATCTGAAAATAGCGGTCAAAACCGGCAATCATCAGGATTTGCTTAAAAAGCTGGGGCGACTGCGGTAGGGCGTAGAACTTGCCGTGATGGATGCGGCTGGGGACTAAATAATCTCTGGCTCCTTCTGGTGTGCTTTTGGTCAGAAACGGGGTTTCTATTTCCAGAAAGCCTTTTTCGCTCAGAAAATTTCTGGTGGCCAGCGCCGCCTGGTGCCGCAGGATGATGTTCTTCTGCATAGAAGGTCGCCGGAGGTCAAGGTAACGGTACTTAAACCTGAGTTCTTCCGTTGCCTGCGGTGGGTCGGAAATAACAAAAGGTGTAGTCCTGGAAGTGTTGAGGATTTTCAAATCTTCTATCTTTACTTCTACCTCTCCTGTGGGCAGCTGCCGGTTTATAGCTTCTCCCTGGCGGAGCCGGACCTGGCCCTTCGCCTGAATCACGTATTCGCTTTTCAGCTTTTTGACTTCTTCCAGGAGGGAAGGCGTTTCCTGGTCAGCTACCAGTTGCACCAGACCGGTTCTGTCGCGCAGGTCAACAAAAACCAGACTGCCGATATCACGAACTCTTTGCACCCATCCGGCCAGGACTACTGACTGGCCTTCATCCTGAGCTCTCAATTCACCGCAGTAGTGGGTTCTTTTTTCAGGTTGAGGCATCTTGCTTTCCTTTTTCTTTTACGATTTTAAGCAATTCTTCGGTTGTCCCTTCATACTGTCTGGAGCTGTTCATGTCTTTAAGCTGGAACAGACCCCGGGCCAGTTCGTTTTCACCGATGATCAGCACCCAATCAGCGCCTATCTTGTTAGCCCGGCTGAAATGAGCTTTCATGCTCCGGTCTTTGAATTCAACCAGACATTCAACGCCCTGCTGTCTCCACTCTCGAGCTGTAGCCAGGCTCTTTTTCTTGGCTTCTTCACCTAAGTAGGCAATGTAGACAAAACTATCTCTGGGCGGGGTTATCCGGGCCACCGCAAGAAGCCTTTCTACGCCCATGGCAAACCCGATACCACACAGGTCTGGGCCGCCGAATTCTTTGACCATGTCGTCGTAACGGCCGCCACCGCAGATGGCATTCTGTGCCCCGAGGTGTTCGGTTACTATTTCAAAAGCGGTTTTAGTGTAGTAATCAAGCCCGCGCACAAGAGTCGGGTCAATCCGGTAGTTTATCCCGTAGAAGTCAAGATAACTGCGGAACTGCTCAAAGTGCGTGCGGCATTCCTCGCACAGGTATTCAGTAATCCTGGGGAAGGTGGCTGCTGCTTCCCGGCAGGTTTCAACTTTGCAGTCAAATATTCTCAGGGGGTTAATCTCCGCTTTGCGCTGGCAATCCGGGCACAGCCGGTCTTTAACGGCGCTGGCTGCCTGTCGCAGAGCCTGGCCATAAGCGGGCCGGCATTTTTTACAGCCAACAGAATTGACCAGTGTTTCCACCTTTTCCACGCCCAGCTTTTTCAGCAGGTGGTGAGCCATTTCCACGATTTCGGCATCCACCGCCGGGTCCTTTTCTCCAAAAACTTCTATGTCAATCTGGTGAAACTGCCGGTAGCGACCTTTCTGCGGTTTGTCATACCGAAACATCGGGCCGATATAGTAAAAACGAAGGGGCTGCGGTTGAAGGTCTAAGCGGTGTTCTATTATAGCCCTGACCACCGAAGGCGTGTATTCCGGCCTGAGGGTAATGGACCTTCCGCCCTTGTCTACAAAGGTATACATTTCCTTGGTCACGATGTCAGAGGAAGCGCCGGTCCCTTTTTCAAAAAGCTCGGTAGGCTCAATCACCGGGGCTCTGAGCTCACGGTAGCCATAAAGCTCGAAAATTTGCCTGGCCAGGGCTTCGGCCACCTGCCAGTAACGAACTTCTTGCGGCAGGATATCCTTTGTCCCTTTGATAGCGGAAAGTTCTTTTTTGCCGGTTTCTTCATTCATGGCCCATCACCTGGTAAGAAATAAAACTCTCAGAGAAGAAAAATGGTTCAAGACAATCTGTTTAATCCTTCTTCCTCTTGATTCATGTTATTTTGTTTTAAAGACACCCTGACGCCTGATTTTCTGGTAGCGTTCTTCCAGTAATTCTTCCACAGTGAGCTGTTGAAGCTTCTTCAGGGTTTGACTTAAATGTTTATCAACGTTTTTGAAGGTAGTCTCATAATCCATGTGGGCGCCGCCGGGTGGTTCAGGGATTATCTTATCTATGATGCCCAGTTCGTAAAGCTTTTGAGCCCTTAAACCGAGGTTTTCCGCCGCTTTCTCTACCGCCATAGGGCCCTGGTCTTTCCAGAGGATGGCCGCACATCCTTCTGGCGAAATAACCGAATAAAAAGCGTATTCCAGCATCAGGAGAGCATCGCCAAAACCAATACCTAAGCCGCCGCCGCTTCCGCCTTCCCCGATGATGACGTTGATGATGGGCGTCTTCAGCCGGGAAATAACTTTCAGGTTGTAAGCAATGGCCTCAGCCTGGCCTCTTTCCTCAGCCCCTATGCCCGGATAAGCCCCCGGCGTATCAACAAAAGTAATGACCGGAAAGCCAAATTTTTCTGCCATCTGCATGATGCGCAGAGCTTTCCTGTAGCCTTCCGGGTTAGGCTGACCGAAGTTCCTTTCCAGGCGAGCTTTGGTTGTCCGGCCTTTCTGGTGTCCGATAACAGCTACAGTCTGGCCCTTGTAAAAAGCCAGGCCGGCCACGATGGCCGGGTCATCGGCAAACCGCCGGTCGCCGTGAAACTCCATGAAATCCTGAAAAAGGGCGTTAATGTAATCAAGGGTATAGGGTCTTTTGGGATGGCGAGCAATCTGGACGATATGCACCGCGGTCAGCTCGGGAGCTATCTTTTCCCAGAGTTTCTCCATCCGGGCCCGGAGAGCCGCGATTTTTTCTTTGCGGTTGGAATCTTCACTGGCTTCCAGAGCCTCAATCTGTTCTTTGAGCTCGACCAGCGGACGTTCCAGAGAATAAAAATCAATCTTCTCTTTCATTTTTTTCACTCTCGTGGTTATTTTATCAGAAAACCGGCGTTCAGGGTATTCTAAAAAGATAGCTCCTCTTCTGTCAAGTGCCAGTTGGCTCTTTCGTGAAGAGTGTGGTAATTTGTTAGGCCTGTATGGGCTGTGTTTCTATAAAAATCAATAGAATGCATAAATTTAAACAAATTATAAATCCATTTTAAAAATTAAAGACAATCTAATGCCCTTCTAACCTTTAAAATGAACTATGGTAAGGCATTATAAAGCGCCACTTTCCCCCCTAAACCAGAGCTCCTTTTGTCGAAAATAAGTCTGGATGTTCATGACCAGAAATTGCTGAAATCACCACAATTTTTAAGGATGAGCCG
>JBBIRN010000009.1:0-20630 GCA_037441785.1 Candidatus Aminicenantota bacterium
ATGAACTAAACAGCGAAGAAATCTACTTCAACTGGCTGCTTTCTAAACTTAAAGTTGAAGAAATAAAGAAAAGTGCTCTGAAAGTGGTCGTTGACCCCTGCAACGGCGCTGGTTCTAAACTGGTGAGCCGCTTCCTGAATTATCTTGGCTGCCAGGTCATCGCCGTTAACGACCTGGGCAATGGATTTTTCCCCCATGACCCGGAGCCCCGGCCGAGAAACGCCGGGGAACTGTCTGCCCTGGTCAAGGCCACCGGGGCCACGGTTGGTTTTCTGTTGAACAGCGACGTCAGCCGGATTTCACTGGTGACTGAAGAGGGCGAAACTCTTTCTGAAGAATATACCCTGCCGCTGGTGGCTGATTACTGGCTGAAACGCCAGCCCGGACCGGTGGTCACCAACCTTTCCACTTCCCGAATGATTGAGGAAGTGGCCAAAAAATATGGGGTTAAGGTCAGCCGCACCAGAGTCGGTCAATCAGCCATCATCCAGGCAATGTTTCAGGAAAATGCGGTGCTCGGCGGAGAAGGAAGCGGAAGCGTAGCCATCAAAGATTTTCAGCCGGCCTTTGACGCATTTCTGGTCCTGGGCCTTATTCTGGAAAGACTGGCGACAGAGCAAAAATACCTTTCAGAGCTGGTCGGTGAGCTCCCAAGGTACCATATCGTCAAAGACAAAGTGGTCTGCCCACCGCACCGCCTCCATTCCCTGGTGGCGGAAACCAGAAAGCTATTTCCGGGGGCGGAAATAAATTCTCTGGATGGCCTGAGGGTGGAAAAAAAGGACCTCTGGATACACATCAGGGCTTCAGCTACCGAGCCCTTGATCAGAATCATTGCTGAAGGTTCCTCAGCCAGCCGGGTGCGGCAGGAAGTGGACCGGGTGGTTTCCTTTTTAAACCGGATGATAGGGTAAGAACATGAGGCAGCAGCTTCCGTTAAAAATAAGCGTTTCTGGGTTGCGCGGCATCGTCGGGGAAAGTCTCACCCCAAAACTGGCCGCCAGGTTTGCCTCAGCTTTCGGCACCTACCTTGGCCAGGGCCAGGTGCTGGTGGGCCAGGATTCCAGGCCCTCAGGCCTGATGCTGAAAAAAGCCGTTATCTCCGGCCTGCTGGCCACCGGCTGCCAACCGGTTGAGGTGGGCATTCTGCCGATACCAACCATTCTTTTCCTCACTAAAGAAAAACAGGCGGCTGGAGCCATCATTGTTACCGCCAGTCATAACCCCCTGGAGTGGAACGGGCTTAAGTTCATAGGTCCTGAAGGGCTTTATCTGAAATCATCCCAGGTGGAAGAATTTCTGGACATATTTCACCAGGGAGAATTTACCTACGTTCCTGCCGACCGCCTTAAACACGTCCTGCAGGAAAAACAGGCTGGGCAGCTGCACCTGGAAAAAATTTTTAGCCACCTCAAAGTAAAAGCTATCCAGAAGCGGCGCCTGCGGGTGGTGGCTGACTGTGCCAACGGTGCCGGAGCTACCCTCCTGCCACAGTTTCTGGAGCAGCTCGGCTGCGAGGCCATCTTCATCAACACTGAACTTTCCGGCCGCTTTGCCCATCAGTCAGAGCCCACCCCGGAAAACCTTAAAGAACTCTGCCAGAAGGTAAAAGAATACCAGACCGACCTGGGTCTGGCTCAGGATGCTGATGCTGACCGGCTGGCTCTGGTGGATGAAAAGGGCCGTCCGCTCGGCGAAGACATGACCCTGACCATCGCTGTAGCTCACCTGCTCAGCAGAAAAAGAGGTCCGGTGGTGGTTAACCTCTCAGCTTCTATGGTCATAGATGACCTGGGGAAAAAGTACCGGGTGCCAGTTTTCCGCACAAAAGTCGGAGAAATAAACGTGGTAGAAAAAATGCTGGAAGAAAAAGCGGTCATCGGCGGTGAAGGAAACGGTGGCGTTATCTGGCCGGAGGTTCATCCCTGCCGCGATTCTTTTACAGCCGCTGGTCTGGTGCTGGAAGCGCTGGCCATTTCCGGCCAGAAGCTTTCTGAGTTAGCCGCCAGCTTCCCCAGATATTTCATGGTCAAGGAAAAAATTTCCTGCCCCACTGAACTTGCTTACCGGGTAGTCCTCAACCTGAAAAACAAATACGAAAAAGAAGGTGAAAACATATCCACCCTGGACGGGTTAAAAATCCTCTGGTCTGACTCCTGGGTTCATTTGCGGCCTTCCAACACCGAGCCCATCATCAGAATCATCGCTGAAGCCCGGAACCAGCTTAAGGTGAAAAAACTGGTGGAGCGCTTCCGCCGGGAAATAAAAGAGACCATCAAAAAACTTTCTTGAGCTCTCTCTTAACCATCGAAACATCTCTGGCAGGCAAAATATATTTCGCCAATTCAAACGTTAAGGTTATAATACTTTCTTAACCTGTTTTTTTAATTTTTCTCCTGGAAAACCGAGAAAGAAATTTAACGAGCAATGAGGTCTTTCATGAAAAAACAATTGCTTAAGACAATTTGCCTAATTCCTACTATTTTAGTAGTATTTTCTGCCCTGCTGCCGGCGGCCCAGAGCCCGGCCACCCAGCAGCGGTGGCTCCCAGGCTACAGCCGCACCATCCGCAGCGAGAAAATCATGTACCATTCACCTTATCCCGGACAGCTCCCGGCTCTTCTGGTCAGAGCCACAGATGGCACTATGGTGGCCGAATGGCTGACGCAGGAAATCCCGGCCCGTTTTTCTGAGCCGGAAGCTACTTTTGTCCTGCTGGCTGGTATGGCCACCAACAAGGGCAGCCATAAATTTTTCCTGAGTGTAGATGACCGCTCCACCCTGACCTTTACCACAGCTCCTGATTCCAGCCGCCGACAAATCCAGGTGAAAAATTCCGATGGCCTCAGCTTATCCTTTGACACAGCTCTGGTGGACCAGTTTGACGAATTGTTTGGCTACTTCTTCCTTAAAGTTCCCTCCAGGTTTTTGACTCCCGGGAAGCCACTCCGTTTGAAGCTGACTGCAGAAAAAGGTGGAAGTCCTGACTGGGTGATGATTTTTGAGTACCCGCTGACTGCCTGGGCCAGGCTAAAAGCTCTGCCGGCTCTGCGGCGCACGACACCTGCCACCCAGCCTCTGCTTTTAGAAATAAGCCATCCTGACCGACCGGTTAAAGTTCAGGTTAACATTCTTTCTGCTCCCAACCTGTCCAGGAAGAAAAGCCTGCTGCTGGAGTTAAAGACTGGATACAACCAGGTTTTTCTGGACCTTCCGGAGGTCAGAAAACCCGAGCCAGTAAAAGTCAGCGTTGTGGCCGGACATAAAGAGCTTTTTTCTGCCACCAGCCTGCAGAAGCCTGTTCGTCCCTTAGAATTCTGGTTTATCCCCCATTCCCACCTGGACATCGGCTACTCAGATTATCAGCCGGTGGTGGAGAAAAAACACTGGGAAAACCTGGAAAAGGCCATAGAACTGGCTGAAAAAACCAGCAACTACCCGGCGGAAGCCAGGTTCAAGTGGAACGTGGAGCAGCTCTGGGCCGTGGAAACCTACCTCCGCCAGGCCAGCCCGGAAAAGAAACAGAAATTTTATGAAGCCGTGAAAAAAGGCTGGGTTGGACTTCAGGCCACTCTGGCCAACGAACTTACCGGACTCTGCCATCCAGAAGAACTTCTGGAATGGACGGCCTTTGCCCGCCAGCTGGAAAAGGAAGGTCTGCCTCCCGTTAAATCGGCTATGATTACAGACATTCCCAGTTACAGCTGGTCGGTGGTCCCGGCTCTGGCTCTGGCCGGGGTCCAGTACTTTTCCAGCGGACCCAACTACATGCCCATGCTGTTTGACGGTGGCGACCGCGTCGGCTGGGCGCTAAAAGCCTGGGCGGACCGTCCTTTCTACTGGGTTTCTCCTTCGGGCCGGGAAAAAATTTTGTTCTGGATGGCCGGCCGAGGATATTCCTGGTTCCATGGCCTGCATCTGGGAAACTTCACCCCGGCCAAAAAACGGGAAATCCTGGAGTATGCAGCTGAACTGGAAGCAGCCAATTACCCTTATTCCCTTGTCCAGGTCAGGTACACCGTCGGCGGCGATAACGGTCCGATTGACCCGGCTCTCCCGGATGCGGTTAAAGCCTGGAACGAAGAGTTTATTTCTCCGAAGATAGTCATAGCCACCACAGAAGAATTGTTCAGCGAGCTGGAAAAAAGACACGGTTCAGTCATTCCGGCCGTACGTGGTGATTTTTCACCCTACTGGGAAGATGGAGCCGCCTCCACCGCCAGAGAAACCGCGGCCAACCGTAACTTGAGCCACCGGCTGCTGCAGCTGGAAACGCTTTTTGCTCTCCTTGCGCCCGATAAATTTCCGGCTTCTGATTTTTACGAAGCCTGGCGCCACGTGGTTCTCTTCCACGAGCACACCTGGGGAGCCCATGACAGCATTTCTAACCCTGACGGAGAAAATGCCGTAAAACAATGGGCTTACAAAAAGAACCTCTTAACCACCGCCGAAAACCTGACCGACAGCCTGGAAACCAACCTGAAAAAGCTTTATGCCAGGGAGCAGCCGGCTGAAACCACGGCCCTGGATGTTTTTAACACCAGCTCCTGGGAAAGAAGTGACCTTGTCTTTATTCCAGCAGACATAAGCGCCGGGAGGGACGTGGTTTTTAGGGAAGATGGTCAAAGGCTGGTTTCCCAGCGCTTAAGCGACGGAAGCCTGGCCGTCCTTGTCCCGGGTCTTAAGCCTTTCTCCTGCTTGAGAATCTGGCTTAAACCAGGAAGTCCCCGTGAGGAAGGTCAGGCCCGGGCCGAAGAATGCATGCTGGAAAACGACGAGCTGAAATTAACCGTGGACCCAAAAACAGGCGCCGTTTCCAGCCTGGTCTGGAAAAAAGCCGGTCACGCTCAGCTGGTGGACACCAGAAAATTTCCCGGTCTGAATCATTATCTCTACGTTCCCGGCACAGACCCGACCAAAGCTCAACCAGCCAGAATAAAAAAAGTGGAAGTTCTTGACCGTGGACCTCTGGTAGCTTCTCTTCTCCTGGAATATGAGGCACCTGGCAGCCAGAGCCTGCGCACCATCATCCGTCTTAATTCCTCAAACAACCGCCTGGAGTTTGACAACCTGTTTGACAAGACAAAAATCAGAGAGAAAGAAAGTGTTCATTTCACCTTTCCCTTTGATTTTGAACCTGCTGAAGTGAAGCTGGACCTGGGCTGGGGACTGGCTAACCCCTTTTATGAGGAAATCCCGGGAGCCTGCTTTGACTTCTTTTCCATCCAGAAATCAGTGTACCTGATTAAACCTTACCAGAGTCTGGTCTGGGTCTCCCCTGATGTTCCGCTGGTGGAAATTGGCGAGATAACCGATGAAAGAAAAGTTGAGGGATACTCCCGGATTTGGAAACGGGAATTGCTGCCTTCTACCACTCTCATTTCTTATGCCCTGAACAATTACTGGCACACCAATTACGTGGCTGAGCAGGGCGGGCTGATAAGACTGCGTTATTATTTAATTCCCGAACTGAGCATGGACCTGGCTACTCTCAAGAAAAAAAGCCTGGAAGCTCTGGAGCCATTGCTGGTCCTACCCGCCGGGATAAACACCCGTCCGCCTGCGGCCGGCCTGAAGGTGGAATCAGAGCAGGTAGTGGTCACCAGGTTCAAGCCCACGTTTGATGGGCATGGCTACCTCATCCGCTTCTACAACGTCTCTGGCCGGCCGGCTGAATTAAAGCTGAGCGGCTCCTGGGTGGAAGGGGAAAAAGTTTATCTGTCGAATCTTAAAGAAGAAAAAGTTAAACCCGCTGAGTTACCGTTTACCCTTTATCCCTGGGAAACAGTAACTTTGCGAATTGAACGATAGTTTATAAAATAAAACTGATTTTTAAAGGAGGTCAGCATGACCCGGGAAAGAAGATTTTCTCCTTCACTTTTATCCATAGCGGCTTTGCTTCTGATGGCTTTACCGTTGTCCACACCTGGACTCCTGGCCCAGTACTGGCCGGGTATGGAAGCAGAGAAAAGGCTCTCGGTCAGAGCCTTGCCAGAAACCACCATGACGCTCACGGATTGGTTTATCCAGTCTTCCAAAAAAGTCCAGGGAGACGGCCAGACCCTTTCCCGGCCCGGGGTCATGATTGACCGCTGGTACCCGGCGCGGGTACCTTCCACGGTTCTGGGTACCCTGGTAGACAACAATCTTTACGATGATGTTTTCTTTGGCAAAAACCTGGACCTTATCAACCCGGAAGATTTTCAGGCCTCCTGGTGGTACAGGACAGAGTTTCTGCTGCCGGTTTATCCCGGGAAAAACACGGCCCTGTTAGAACTGGATGGTGTAAATTACCGGGCCAACATCTGGCTCAACGGCCAGAAGGTAGCTGACGCTTCGGAAATATTTGGTGCCTTCCGCCGTTTCCGTCTTGATATCTCTAAATTCGCCAGACCTGGTGAAAAAAATGTCCTGGCCATTGAAGTTATCCCGCCGGTTAAAGGTGAACCATCTATCGGCTTTGTGGACTGGAATCCGGCTCCTCCTGACCGGAGCATGGGGCTGTGGCGGCCGGTCCGGGTCCGCCTGGTTGGGGAGGTAGCTATCAACGATCCATTTGTCCAGACCAGGCTGGACACTGCCTCTTTGAAAGAAGCCAGGCTGACCTTTTCGGCGGACCTGCAGAATTATTCAGAAAAACCGGTCACCGGCACACTAAGGCTGGAGGTGGAAAACATCCGCCTGTCCCAGGAAGTCAAGCTTGAACCAAAGGAAACTAAGAGGGTCATTTTTTCTCCAGAAAAATACCAGGAACTGGTGATTAAAAACCCGAGAGTGTGGTGGACGCACGACCTGGGAAAACCAGAGCTTTACTTAGCCGCCATGTCTTTTAGCAGAAAACTGGAAGCGGGTGAGAAAAAGCCAGAGCAAAAACCTGAGCCAAAAGTGGAGAAGGAAAAAAGCCAGGAAGAAAAACTCAGCGACACGGAGAAAAAATGGGGAAAAGAAAGAGAAAGCACCAAACCTCTGCCCCAGTTTAAAGCTCTGGAACCAATCTCTGACTTTAAAATTTTTCGGTTTGGCATCCGGGAGGTCAAAGATTATCTGACCCCTGAGGGCTACCGCGGTTACCTGCTCAACGGACGTAAAATCCTGATTCGGGGCGGGGGTTGGACTTACGACCTTTTTCTTAATAACCGGTCTAAAAAACTAAGAGCCGAGCTTCTCTACGCCCGTCACCTCAACCTGAACGCCCTGCGGCTGGAAGGCTTCTGGGGAACCTCTGAGGAAATGTACAACCTGTGTGACGAACTTGGCCTGCTGCTCATGGTCGGCTGGAGCTGTCACTGGGAATGGGAAAATTACCTGGGTAAGCCAGCTGACCCAAAATTTGGCGGCATCATCAGTCCTGAAGACATGGACCTGATAGCGAAATCATTTCGCGACCAGGTGAGATGGCTTCGCAATCACCCCAGCATTTTTGTCTGGGCTCTGGCCAGCGACCTGGTACCAAAACCAGAATTGGAGAAAGAATACCACCGCCTTCTGGCCGAAGAAGACCCTACCCGGCCCTTCCTTAACTCTACTGGAACCAGAGTCAGCCCGGTCAGCGGTCCGTCTGGAGTTAAGATGAACGGACCTTACGACTGGGTGCCACCAAACTACTGGTATGAAGACAAAAAGAACGGCGGAGCTTTTGGCTTTAATACTGAGACCGGTCCAGGACCGCAGGTGCCTGTGCTGGAAAGCCTGCGGAAGATGATACCGGAAGAATCACTCTGGCCGCCTGATGAGACCTGGAATTATCATTGTTCCAGGGGCATGTTTAAATCGCTTGACCGCTATCACGAAGCCATGAAAGAAAGGCTGGGCTGGCCACAGAACATAGAAGAATACGAGCGTAAAGCTCAGTTCCTTAATTATGAAGGAACCAGAGCCATGTTTGAAGCTTTTGTGGCCAGAAGGTATAAAGCCACCGGCGTTATCCAGTGGATGTATAACTCCGCCTGGCCCAAGCTCTGGTGGCAGCTCTATGATTATTTCCTGATGCCAACGGGAGCTTTTTACGGGGTGAAAAAAGCTTGCCAGCCACTTCACCTGATTTATGATTATGAAACGAAAGAAGTAGTGGCCTCCAACCTTTCCGCGGCAAAAGCAGAGAAACTTAAAGCTCTGGTCAGGCTTTATAATTCGCAGCTTGAGGAAAAATACCGGCAGGAATTCCCCCTCTCCCTTGAGCCAGACAGCAAGGTCAGTCTGACCAGAATTGATTTACCCGAGGCCAGTGAACCACTCTATTTTCTTGACCTCAGGATAATCGGGGAAAAGAACGCGCTGGTGGACCAGAATTTCTACTGTCTGCCTCCGGCTCCTGACCTGCTTGATTTTGAGAAAACGACCTGGTTTGTCACCCCGGTTAAAAAATACGCTGATTTGCAGATGCTGAATAATCTGCCCCAGGCCAAAGTCAATTATCGCTGGAAGGTGGAAAGCGATTATCCGGTGCACAAACTGACGCTGGAGCTGGAAAACGTTTCGCCGGCTCTGGCTTTTAACCTGGAAATCAAGGTCTTCAAAAGGTTGAGACAGAATTCTGTGGTGCCCATCTTCCTGGATGATAATTACCTCACTCTTCTGCCCGGTGAAAAAAGAACAGTGCGTGGCTTTTTCTTTGAGGACGACCTGGAAGGCGACGAGGTGGAAATCCGGGTGAACGGGTGGAATGTTAAAGCCGAAGAACAGAAGAAATTAAAGTAGAGAGTTAGCCGTTTCCCCGGTGGCTAAATGTTTATTTTTTCTTCAGGGAATTAACCAGCTCCTTTAATTTTTCCTGGTCCGGTTTAAGAGACAGCGATTTTTCCCAGACGGCCAGGGCTCTGTCTTTCTGCCCCAGCTGGTAATAACAGGTGCCCAGAAAATTGAGCACATCCAGGCTGGTGCCAAAGCGTTCAAGGTAAGTCTCATAATAAACCGCCGCCCGAGCATAATCATTGAGCATCTGCTGGGCCTGCCCCAGAAGCGCATAAACCTCAGCCGGAGCCTGCTCCCCGGCCAGAGGAGAAAGAAGCTCTACTACTTTTTTATAATCAGCCAGCCGGAAGAGGACGCTGGCATAAGCAACAGTGGCCCGCTCATCGGGTCTGATTTCATAAGCCTGCTTTATCTTCTTCAGAGCCTCTTCTACCTGTCCTTGGTTTAAACGCTGCAGGCCGGTCAGGAGCAGACCATCAGCCGGTTCCAGCTGGCCCCGGGTAATGATTAACGGCCTGGGCAGGGCCTTAAGGGCTGAGATCTCAAAATCTACCCGGCGCACCTCCCGCACCTGGCCCTTTTCCAGGAGCTCTAACTTCAAGGAATAATAGCCTGGTCCATAAGAGTTGAGCGGTAGAGAATAATATATGAAAGATTTTTCATATAAATTTTTCTGGTCCAGGTATTGCTCTAAAACGGACTGGTCTTCACGAAGAAGATGCAAGCGGAAAGACAAGTCCTGCCCCTCCTCTTTCAACCTTTGAAGCGGAAGGCCCAGGACCAGGGTTTCGGCCGGGACAAAAGATTTTCTGGCCTGGACAAAAAACTCCCAGCCCGCAGCTCGGAAAGGCTGGACGGCCGAGCCTCCTTCCACCTTCCGACTGTCAAAAGCCAGAACCGGCTGGCCCAACCTTCTGGCTTCCTCGGGGCCCGGGAGAACAAGCTTTGAAGAACAGGAGGAAAATTCCTTGGACAGGGGGTTTTTTACCAGAAGGTCAAAGTTGTATTGACCGGGTATGAGAGGAAAAACATCCTGTACGGCCACGGTCCTCTGTCCCAGCTCAGAAAGCTGAGCCTGGGTGAGCTTCACGGGAATGGCCTTTTCAAACTGATAGACAGTCCTTCCCTGAGTATCAGAAACACGGCCGTTAAGGTCAAACTGAATAAGGTAGCCATCGCTCACGGGTTGCACAGAAACCTTGGCCGGCTCAAAAGAATAACTGACCAGGTAGTTTCCAGACCCGTCAGGATAAGCCCAGACCTCAAAATCAGCCTTCACGTAGTTGGTGCTGTAATCAACTTCAATAATGTCTTTATACTTAAACCAGGCTTCAGCGTAGCTGTCTTCCACCCGACGCTGCGGTAAAGAAAAGATGGTGGCCAGAAGTTTATTGGAAGAAAGGTTTATCACTCCTGGTTCCATACGCTCGCTGGGAATGAGGCTCAACGACTGCTCGGCCAGGTTGGGCGAAAGCTGGTACAGCCGCTGGTAAGCATCGCGAGCATCAGCCGCATTGTACATGTAGTCAGCCACCAGGGCCTGCGGTCCATGGTCTGAAGGCGAGTAGATTACGTACTCGCCGGTCCCTTCTTTTTTAAAAAATATGATATTAAACCCGGCGGGCAAACCGAGGGCCGGGTCGCCATAATAGAACCACACCTGAGTGGGATAAACGCCCATGAGGTCTTCGTATTTTTCTATGTTATTGGGAGGTCCCAGGATGATGTAGATGCGCCCCTGGTCAGTTTTCCAGCCGGGTTTTCCGGTACCGCGGCCAAAATACTGGTTGGCATAATTCAGACGGCGGTAGTGTTCTTCCCGAAACTCATTCCGTTCCGTGCCTGGCGTGGGGTCTCTTTGCTTCCAGAAATTTTCTATGAACAGGTCGCGTTCCCGGTCATTTTTTAGCCTGAGAAAAACTTCTTTTTCTCGCGGGGTAATGATATAAACCACTTCCTCTTCCAGCCATTTCCGGTATTTTTCCGGCAAATCAGCGGCCAGAAGCGAGGTGGCCATCACCAGAAGCAGCCAGCTTCCGGTCCATCTTAAAAAGGCTTTTTTTTCCAACCACTTCCTGTGAATGAACCCTGACCTCCTCATGCTTGAATTATACCCTACTGGCTTAAAACAAACAAAAAAAGGGGCGTCCGGAAAACCAGGACGCCCCTTTTGTCGTTCTTCCTCTTAGAACTCGAAGCTGAAATTCAGCCGAACTTTTCTTGAAGGATAGGTAATACCGGAAACACGGCCAATCTGCGGCTCAATCGCTCCACCATAACCAGCGTTGACCACCGCATGCTCGTTGAACAGGTTGAGAATATCCACGGCCAGACGAACTTGAGTAGCGCCCCTCAGGCGGAAAGCTTTATCCAGCCTGAGGTCCACCACTTTTTCATGTGGCAGATACCAGGGTTTGGTCGGGTCAATGGAAACGATGTAGTTATCGCCCGTGTTGACCACCAGTCCAGCCGGGTAACCCCACTGCGTGATTACCGGGTAGGTTTCCAGCGGCCAGAGCGGACGACCGGAGTTGTAGCGGAAGCGCAGACCTAAATCAACCTCAACATAAGGGATGCGGTAAGAGCCGGACAGCTTGAACTCAAATTTCTGGGTGTGCGGCAGAGGCCCTTTCATGTTGTTGATGGTCTGGTTTAAGCCAGCCAGGAAGGTGGTATCCATGACCATGGGGCCTTCAAAGTTAAAGTCCTGGCGCACCGACCTCATGGCCATGCCGTCGGACCAGGAGAACAAAGCGGAAGCCAGCATCTGCCATCTGTTGGAATAACGCTTGTTAAGCATGAACTGTAAGCCCTGGTACAGCCGCCGCGGTTTTATGCCATCAATCGTCGGCATGTTCTGCACCTGGTAATCCAGATGGGATCCTATCCAGCCCACGTCCGCGCCGTTAATCGTTCCATCACCGTTATAGTCCTTGAGCACAACGCTGTACAGCGAAACCGTTTCTCCGTACCGAGTGGTGTAAGATTTCCTTTCGTACTCAAATGGCTCCTGGGTCACTTCGTTAAGCGGCCAGTTAACGAAGATATGGCCGGTTCTCTTCCAGATGTAAGTAGCACTCAAAGACAGGTCCTTCATCAGTTCCCGTTCCAGGTTAAGAGTTATTTGGTCGGTATACTGGTCCTTGGTGCCGTCTTTAACTTTTAACTGCCAGGAATAGTCAGTGGTCTGGTACTCTTCCCACCAGTCTGGTCTGGAATTCGGGTCCAGGTAGGTATCTCCGTGAAGCAACCTGGCGCCGTAGATTACCTCATTATCATCAACGTAATCATTACTATTGAGGTCGATAATGTCGAAAGGAATGTTGTAGAAAAGATAATGGATGTTGGCCACTGGCATATCAGGCCCAAACCTTCTCAAGTACTCAACACTGAGCGGCAGGTAATAGCGTCCATAGCTGACGCGGAAAATGGTTTTCATATCCCTGGTCAGGGCATAGGTTATCCCGATTCTGGGTGAAAACAGTTTAAAGTCAAAAATGTTGCCAGTGCCCTGTCTCTCCCGCAGCACCTTAAGGCCTCCGTTGATGTCTTCCGGTTTGGTCACATATTCGTAGACCTTACCCTTGCCGTACTTGGTGGTCATGCGGTCAAAACGCAGGCCCAAATTAATAGTCAACCTCTTAGCCGGCGTCCACTGGTCATCAAAGAAGAAGCCCATCTGGTTAGCCGTCCTGACCGTCAAGAAAGGATTAAGCCAGGTCTGCCTGTTGTAGAAAACCAGACCGGTAGCTCCATACCAGCTTCTCAGATAATTGATGTTCCTGGTCCAGGGCGCTGGGTAAGCAAAGTTGGCATAATTCTGGAAATAACCACCCAGCCAGTTGCCCCGGCCGAGAGTATACTGGACACCGAACTTAATATCATGTTCACCCAGGAAGTTTTCGGCGTAGTAGGACATGTCCGCCTGGAAGGTATTACGGCTTGATTTCTGAGATTCCACGTAGGGGAAGTTACCGTTAACCCCGTAAGTCTGCCACTTCCACCAGTTAATATAACCTGGATGGTCAGGAGCGTTAGCCGGGATGAACGGCTGGTCATCTCTCCAGAAGCCTAAATACTTTACGGTGAAGACCGTTTTTCCGGTAGCCATCCATTGCCACTGAGCGGAAAGGCTGTTGGTGCTACTGTTCTGACCATAAGTCATGGTCTCATCCCAGTGCGGATCCCAGGTCCAGCCGTCGCCTTTGTTCCTCTCATAATGATAGGCCACCCAGGCCCGATGATTGGCCCAGGGTTCAGTAGTTATCTTGATGTCTCCAAAACGACCCCAGTAGCGGTTTGGTACGGGCCAGAAGGGTGTCTTTGATTCGCTGCGGATGTAATCCACACCACCGTAGAACCAGACTTTATCTTTCTTAATTGGACCTCCAGCCGTGAAGTTAAACTCATATTCCTTGGTGTTCTTGTTAAGAATGTCATCACCCGGGCCGATGTACAATTTTTCTCCATACGGTCCCAAATCACCAAGGATAACTGGCTCTCCGGGATTCTTGGGCTTCGGCTGGTTGTCGGCGATCCATTTTTTGGGCGCGCCGTAAACGGAGAAATTTCCGTGAAAATCATTGCTCCCAGACTTGGTCAGAACGTCAATAGCCACACCGGAATAGCTTCCGTATTCGGCTTTGGAACCAAGAGCAATAACTCTCACTTCTTCCACAGTGTTGTAGTTAACGTTTACCAGTGAACCATAAGCAGCTGACCGGGGGTTGGTGGTGTTAACACCGTTAACCAGGAAGACATTTTCGTTAGAAGCACCACCGTAAGCATTGGGGCTCGGCAGCCAGCTCCCATCTTTACCCTGAGAAACCATACCTGGCGTGCTCAGAGCCAGGTCATAAAACGCATCACGGCTGGTCGGTAACTTGGCCAGCAACTCACTCTGAAGGTTGGTGGCCACGGTGGAAGTTTTGGCATCCACCACCGGCCCGGCGGCTGTGACCGTGACCGTTTCTTCCAGGCGTCCCATTTCCATCCGGACATCAACCACTACAGACGAACCAGCGGTGATGACGATGTTTTCTTGTTTGGTAGTCTTAAAACCCTGGAGTGAAGCCGTCAGAGTATATTTGCCAGGGGCAAGTTCATAAAAACATAAGAACCACGGGCTGAAGTCTGGGTCGCCCGCTTTCCACCCATCAAAGCCGGGCTGGTAATTTCCACAGTGACACCTGGAAGAGGGGCTCCCTCTTCATCCACCACAGTTCCGGTTAACTTTCCGTATTCAATGGTCTGTGGCCTTAAAGCAGGAGCCATAAGCAGGATGACTAAACAGAAGGGAATGATTTTAAATCCATAGGTCTGAAAAATTCTCATTTTTACCCCTCCTCACCAAAAAACCTGTTACCTTCCCCCGCTAAAAAAGCAGGGGGCACCCTCAAGCCATCTTGTTTGAGTAACTCTCTCCCTTCCCACCTCCTTTCCTATAAATTTTGTGGGATTTGATTATATTATCTAACCGCCGAAAAAAATTTGTCAAGAAAAAAAGGGGTAATTATCCGGATTACCCTCCTCATTTTTTAATCTGCGATTTTAGGGCCGAGATAAAATTATCCAGCATTTTTATCTTTTCCGGGTCTTTACTCAACGACCGGGCTTTTTCCAGGTATTCAACGGCTCTGGCCAGCTCCCCTTTATTCACATAACACCTGGCCACCATTTCCAGGGACTCCACATCTTCAGGATTGGCCGCCAGGGCTTTTTCAAAATAGCTCAGGGCTTCATCAACTTTATTCTGCCCGAATAGTATCAGCCCCAGGTTGTAAAGATTGGCTCCGTTGCTGGGGTCCAGCTCCGCTGACTTTTTGTAGTAAACCAGAGCCTTATCCAGGTCGTTTAGATTCTGATAACAAAAGCCAAGCTGCTGATAGGCCGGGGCAAATTCCGGCGACAGCTCCGTCACCCTGGTGAGTTCCACCACAGCTTCTTGGTAGCGGTGGAGACGGCCAAGAGCCACACCGGTGAGGTAACGGACGTTGGGGTCATCGGGGAATTTGGCTTTTAAGTCTAAAAGCTGTTTCAGCGCTCCTTCCAGGTCGTTCTGTTTAATCTTCTCCATGGCCTGAGCCAGGCTCTGTTGGGCTTCTTTGGCCTGGGCCGCGGCTTTTACTTTCTCGCTGGAAGCCAGCACGATGGTCTCAATTTCCACTTTTTGCATTCTTTCCTGTGGTTGGGAAAAATCCCACTCAAAAGTTCTGGTTTCAAAGCCGTCCTTCTTAACCGTGACTTCATAGCGAGCATGAGGTAAACCAGAAAGTACAAATTTTCCGGACTTGTCAGTTTTCACCCGGTAGCTTCTGGCTGTGCCCGGGTCCTTGAGGATAATTTCCACACCGGGCAGCGGGTTTTTTTCGGTATCCACCACCAGACCAAAAAGATGGTATTCCCGGTACTGAGCCAAAACGGAAACCGTAAGCGGCGCCAGCAACAAAACGACCAGCAGACAGACTTTAAAACTCTTAACCAAGCTTAAGTTCCTCATTTTTTCCCCTCACTCTGATTTTTAAAGCTATTAGCCCGGTTAAGGGCCTCCCTGACCTTTTCCGCCTGGCCAAGCCTGTTGTAAACATCAGCCAAGAGAAAATAACCCAGAGCTTGCAAGTCATTTTTCTTAGCTCTGCTCAGACCTTCGTGGATTAAAGGCAGGATACTCTGCGGATCATCTCCCCGCAGCAGAAGCCCCCGGGCATAGAAAAGATAGCCTTCCGCTTCTTCCGGCGAAATTTCCATGACCTTTTTCATCTCCCGCAAATAACTTTCCAGGTCTCCTTCTTTAAGCCATAGTTTGCCCAGGTTGAACCTGGCCCGGTAGTGGTCAGGATAGTTTTCTACTTCTTTTTGATAGGCAGCGATTGCTTCCTCCAAGCGTCCCTGCTCTTCATACATCAGGCCCAGGTGATAATACACCCGGGGAAACCTGGGATACTCTTCCAGGATGCTTTTAAGCAATTTCTCCGCTCTTTCATACTCTTTAAGGCCCACCAGGCAGACCGCCAGGTTGAGCACATTTCTGGTCATCTTCGGCTGAATTTCCACGGCTTTTTCCAGGTAGGGCCGGGCCTGTTCATGCTCCAGCCTGGCCATGTAAACTTCGCCCATGAGGGTGTAAGCCTGGGTGTTACGGTCATCCAGGGCGATGGCTTTACGGCAGAGAGTCAGGACATCTTCACTCCGTCCTTCTTCCAGCAGCAGGTTCGCCAGCCCGATTAAAGCCTGGACCGAATTCGGGTCTTCTTTGAGCAGGTCATCAAAAATCTTTTTGGCTTCTGCTTTACGCCCGAGTTCGGTATAACAGGTGGCCAGAAGCTGCCTGGCCTGTGGCATGGCCGGTTCCAGAGACAGCGCTTTCTCCAGGTTTTCCGCGGCCTCGGCATATTTCTCATGGTTGATTAAATCGCCGGACTGCTGGATGAGTTCGTAAATCTCCAGCTTGTCTTTGGGGTCAGCCAGGTCTCTGGTGGGCCTGGTCTTAACCCTGACCGCAGCGCCAATGTAGCCAAGCGCCGCCAGTCGCTGCATGGTTTCTGAATCAAGATTGGCCGCCTGTGGTTCCGGCGCTCCGGCACTGATTTTCTCCACCAAAGCCTCCAGCTCTCGTTTTAAACTCAAGCCCACTTCCGGAAATTTATTCTGCACATCGTTAACTTCTTGCGGGTCCTGAACCAGGTCGTAGAGCTCAGGCCGGGGAGCTTCTATGAACTTGTAGCGGGAAGTGCGCAGGCCAATCAACGGGCTCCAGCCGTAATGAAGGTTGGGGGTGAGAGATTCACAATAAGCCGGCAGTTCTTTTTCTTTTTTTAACTTCATCAAGTTCAAAAGAGAATGCCCCTGCGTGGCCTGGTATTTAACCCCGGCCAGCTCACAGACCGTGGGAAACACATCCACGACACTTACCTGAGGTTTTACCCGGCGGCCGGCGAATTCTTTAAACGGCGTGACCACGATTAACGGCACATGCACTGCATAATCATAGATAAAATACCCGTGAGCCAGCTCACCGTGCTCTCCCAGCCCTTCGCCGTGGTCTCCCACCAGCACCAGGATGGTCTTACGGTCAAGACCCTGACTCTGCAGCCAGCTATAAAGCCGGCCTATCTGCTCATCCATAAAAGCGATTTCTCCGTCGTAAAGACTTACCGGCGGATAGTAGTTATAGCGTGAATAATATGGTTCAGGTGGTTCGTAGGGCAGGTGCGGGTCGTAGAGATGGACCCAGGCAAAAAAGGGTCGGTCCTGGTTTTTAGCCAGCCAGCCCAGTGCTGCATTTACCACCTCGTCACCGCGGCGCTGGACCATTCCCAGGTCCAGCTGCTTGTATTTTTTTAGGTCAAACTGGTCGTCGTAAAAATCAAACCCCTGCTTTAAACCCCAGCGGCCGTCAAGGACAAAAGCTCCGATAAAAGCCGCTGTCCGGTAGCCAGAAGCAGAAAAAACTTCAGCCAGAGTAACCTGGTCATCGCGCAGAGCGTTGTTGCCGTTAACCCTGACTCCGTGGTAGGGCGGGTAGTAGCCGGTCATGATGGAACAGTGAGCAGGCAGGGTCTGAGGAGAAACCGTGGCACACTGCTCAAACACCACGCCAGTGCGGCCAAGTTGATCCAGGTTGGGAGTAGTAACTCCGGTATAACCATAAAGCGGCAGATGGTCAGCCCTGGTGGTATCCAGAGTCACGATGATGACATTCGGCTTTTCTACGCCGGCTTTTTTCCAGGCTGAAGCCAGGTTTTCTTTTTCTTTTATCAGCCTGTAGCCCAGAACCACCAAAACCACGGCAACCAGCGCTAAAAGCACCGGAAGAAAAATTTTTTTATTTCGTGGATTTTCTTTTTCCCCCGCTTTCTTTTTGCTCCCTTTTTCTTCTCTTTTCATCTGCTTTCCTTCTTCGGCACTTTCTTGTCCCACAAAGTAAACCGGGGCGGTGCTTATTTCGGGTACCTTCACCTGTTTCTTGTTCTTCTTTTTCCCGGTCATTTTTTACCTGCTTAAGCTTATTTTATTTCAACTTTTTCTCTATTTTTTCCTCCGCAAATCTCGTTGGATTCACTGCCGTTATTTTTTTTCTCCGAATAATCTACGCTCCCCAATCCCTAGTGTCATCGGCTTTGATTTACCTCCTTATCCGTTTTCTTTTTTTCGTTTTTTCCTTTTTTCCTTTCTTTTTTCCTGTCCAAACTTTCACTTCAGCCATAAAGCTGCTCTTCCTGTTCTGATTTATTTTAACTCAAATTGAAGTTTTGATGAGCAAATTTAAATTCTTCTTTTGAACTTTTCTTTTCTTCCGCCATTTCAAATTATTTTATTTTTATTACCGGTTAACCTGCTGCCAGGCCCGGTAGATGGACCAGACCGCGCCCGGTCTCATGTACTTCATGGCTCTGAAGAGGTTTTCCCCATACTTTTTCCCGGGATTATTCCAGACCGCCTCTTCCGGGTTAAGATATGCTTCCGGGGTTTTAAAGAAATAGCCCTGACCCTCAGGGCTCCAGACCACCCGGTAAACACCATAAGCTGTCTGCCAGGCTTCTTTCTCCAGGCCGTGGAGCAAACAATTAGCGGCCAAGGCATAGGTCGTCCCCACCCAGACCTCATCACCCTGCTGACTTAAAAGCTGCTGGCCGCTGGCTTTTCGCCCGTTGACCGCGCCCAGGAAACCATCGCCGTAGCCGGCCACGTTGGTTTTAAAAATAGTCCGGAGAGCTTTCAGGACTTTTTCCTCTTCCAGCAGCGGGTTTTTATCTTCCAGCCCTAACATTTTTCCGTACCACAAGCCAAAAAGCTGGTCAGTCATGATGTCGTCGGTGTAGCTGTCTATGTGAAAATAGCCTTTCTCCTCATCCCACAGCTTGAGGACCTCCTTTTTCCCCTCTTCTATCCACTCTGCATATTTTTTCTGGATGGCTCTGACCTCATAGCCATCAACTGTTTCTATCCCCTTCTCCAGCAGCAGCTCACCCAGGCGGTTGGTGGCTTTAAGCGCCGAAAGCCACAGCAGCCCGACATAGGCGGAAGTCCCTTTCATCCGCCAGGTATCGTAGGTCTGGTCAGGAATGGCTTCGTTCTGCGGGATGTGCGACAGCGGATGACCAAATTTTCTCTCCAGCGTATCAAGAGCCACAACCGAGGCCGCATAAACTTTCCGTAGAAAATCTGTGTCTTCCTGGCCCATGGCCAGGTAATCACGCAGACCACGAAGCGGGAACTTGGGGTTAAGGTCCTTCCAGACGTTTCCGTTCTGCCAGTCAAAAGCGTTCAACACCACCCAGGGTCTCAGGCGAGGCGAACCTAGGTCATGGGGAATCAGGCCCCGTTCTTTGTTCACGTTCCAGTAATAAGATTTTTTCTCTGGCGGCACCTCATCAGGAAAGGTCTGGTTGTACTGGTAAACTTTGTAAGCCGGGTCCTGCTGATAGATGGCCTCAGCAAAAAAGAGCAGGTTTTTCTTTTCCAGCTCTGGCCAGAGCTCCAGCACCTGCCAGCAGTAAGAATCAACATCAAACGTACCGTACATGAGGTAATCAGCGCTTTCCAGGTAAGAAAAAAGGTCCGTGCTGGCTTCCCAGATACTGGTTTCGCTCAGCACGTAAAGCTCGTTAAAAAGAAGCTGCTTGAACCAGGCTGGTAGGTTCTTCTGCCCGAGAACCTGTGCCTGCCAGCGGTCAATGGCATTTTCCCATTCAGCGCTTCTATCCAGGGCGGAAAAGGCTAAATTCAAGGCCTGCTGGCCGTCCGAGCCCACAAACTCCGTGTATTTTTTCCGGTACTTCACACCTTTTGCAAATTCGTAATACGGAAAATCCCAGCTGATAACCAGAGGAATTTCCACCATCTGACCGGGATTTAAGCTCAACTTGAGACAGAGAGCTGAGGCTAAACGATTCCGGCCAGAGCCCACGGCCATGACCCTGGAGGAAGGGAGCTGACCAGAGGAAGCAAAAGGTTCCATCACTTCCAGCCCCTGACCGGTGACCGGAAAATCCAGCAGATAACTAACCTGAGCTCCAGGCACTTCTCTCACAGCTATGGCCATGGTCCCGGATAGGGCATTTCCTCTTTTCAGGTCCAGACCCGCCCGACGGAAAATGATGCCTTTTTTATTTCCTTCAGCCTGAAACTCACTGAACTGACCGGCGCTATTTTTATCCCAGACAAACTGAGTAGGAGGAACGTTCCCGCCAGGCCAGACTGCTTCCCAGCCCACCATGTTCTCCCAGGTCAGCATGATAGAAAAATCAACCCTGTCTCTGGTCGGATTCTTAACTATCCAGCGGTAAACCGCCACCGGAAAACTGCTTTCGCGGTAATTATGAGGAATGACCGGAGAGAACTGCACCACCGCTACCTTTAAAGGCCACTCAGGATTATTTTCAAAAGAAAAGCCACTTTTAGGATAGAGCGCAAAATAAGTTCCCTGCCCCAGCTTAAGTCCCCATTTCCAGCTGGTCAAAATCCCATCTGGACGTTCGGCGGAAATGGTCTGCACCAGAGTCTTCTGCCCTTTTTTAAAATAAACATGGAAAGCGGAGGCTGGCAACCAGTCATCAACATACCAGCCTGATTTTAGAAACCAGTAGCGAAACTTGCCGCTCATGGTCCATTCAAAGCCCGGGCTACCCAGACCACCAACCGGACAGGCGCTGCCTTCCGGGTTGTTGTCAATGTTTCCCGCCGCGGCCGTATGACCGAACTTTTCCAGGCGGTAGCCAAAAGGCCGGGAAAAAGAACAGGCTGGAAACCCGGCCAGGTTAGCTGGCGCTGGTTTGAAGTTAAACTCAAAAGCTGCTGACTGGTTTTTAATTTTTTCTGCCCTCGGAGCTGCAGCTTCAACCGGTAAAGACAGGTTCAGCCCGACCGATACAATTAACCCAAAAAATAAAAGACCACTGATTTTTTTGGCCAGACTTTTTTCCACCTCCCTACCCTCC
>JBBIRN010000010.1:0-20038 GCA_037441785.1 Candidatus Aminicenantota bacterium
GACCTCCCCGGGCAGCCAGAAATACTTCGCCCGGTCGGGTAAAATCATAGAGTACTTCCCCGGTCAAGGCGTCTTTAACCACGGTTCCAACCGGCACTTTTAGATAAAGGTCCTGGCCTCTTTTGCCCTGCTTATTTGAACCCTGACCATGAGCCCCTTTTTTGGCTTTGTTTATCGGATGATAGCGGAAATAAGCTAAGGTGTTCAGGTTCGGGTCGCTGACCAGGTAAATATTGCCACCGTCTCCACCCCGCCCACCATCAGGTCCTCCTTTTGGCACGCGGTATTCCCTTCGGAAGCTGACACAGCCATCCCCACCTTTGCCAGCAATAAGAGTAACTTTTACTTGATCAACAAACAATTGGACACCTGTGGGCCAGAAGAATAAAAATACTGATAGAAATCAATTTCACAGGAAGAAAAAATGACTCTGGACCAAAGGGGCTAAAACCCATTTTATGAAGCGGTCTCGGCTTTTTCCTCAACCGGAATAACCGAGACAAATTTTCCCATCCTTCCTTTATCCTGGAATTTAACCAGCCCGCTTACCAGGGCGAATAAAGTATCATCACCACCCCGACCGACATTCAGGCCTGGTTTGAATTTTGTACCCCTTTGCCGCACGAGGATAGAACCCGCGGTGACTAGCTGTCCACCAAAGGCCTTAACACCCAGATGCTTGGGGTTGGAATCTCTACCGTTTACGCCTGATCTCTTATGAGCCATGGTTATTCCTCCTTAGCCGGTTCTTCTTTGGCTGCAGTTTCAGATTTCTTACTTCTGGTAGCTTTTTTCGTAGCTGGCTTTTCTTCGGCCGCCTCAGCCGCCTTTTTTCTGGTCTTTTTCGGGGTTTCTTCTGCTTCAGGCTTTTCACTGCTCAACGGCGCACCATCAGGGTAAATTCCGGCTATCTTTACTTTAGTAAGTAACTGGCGATGTCCCTTTTTACGTCGGTATCCTTTCCTTCTTTTCTTTTTAAAAACGATGACTTTTTCGTCTTTATAATCTTCAATAACTTCTGCTCTAACCACCACCTTATCCAGGTAGGGCTGGCCCACCTGAATGTTTTCTCCATCTTCCAGCAAAAGGACCTGGTCAAAATCCACCGTCTGGCCCTTTTCCGCTTCGAGTTTTTCCACAGAAAGGATGTCTCCTTCCTTCACTCGATACTGCTTACCACCAGTTTTGATAACAGCAAACATTTCTTATCACCTTTCCCGGGGATAAAAATTGGATTTTAAATTTAACATATATGGCAATTTATGTCAACCAGCCGGAACCTTCCTCTAGCTCTGACCGTAAATCCTAACCGATAGTCTTCCTTACAAATACCTGATAAGTGCCCCCCAGCTCTTATCCACTTCAAAATTCTCTTTCAGGAAAAAGAAAGGAATCAGGTAATGAGTCATGACCATCTTTACCCCTAAAGACCTCATCCGGCTTAAAAAATCTCCCAGCATAGCCCGGCCCAGTCCACGATTTTTATAATTTTCGCTGACCACTATACCTTCCATAAATACCACCTGCTTGGAAATGTGCCGGAAGCAAAGGCCCCCAACCAGGACTCCCTCCCCGGTCATCAACACCAAGTGCTGATTTTCCTGGGAGATGACTCTGGGATAGTTTTCCTTCAGAAATAACCGGTAAAGCTGGCCAATCTCCGCCGGGTCATAACTTTGCCTGAAAATATATTCCTGCCCTGTCTTGTCCTTAACCACCGAAGTAATGACCACCCTTTCCTGGCCTGGGTCACCTGTTCTTAGCAGGCTCATCTCTTTTGGCTGCCGGGCATAAGGAAAGACCATCCGACTGAAAACCTGGCGGTCAAAATCGTTATCCAGGCTACTTTGAATTTCAGAAAGCTCCAGAAATTGATGGGGAAGCTTGTCCGGCTTTTCTTTCATCTGGAGGAGCAATTTCTCAAAATTCAGAATGACTTCAGCTGTGGAGGAAGCAAAATAAGTGTGCCGATAGAAATAAAACCTGATCCAGTTCGGTTTTTTATCCAGATGGTATTCCTCAATCAGTTCGAGAACCTGCTCTTCTCTCTCAGCCGGAGAAACCCCAGGTCGGTCCATCTCCCATTCCTTAAACCTCCTGATGGCCGCCAGAACAGAGACGGGCAGAATTGGATTCTTCCCAACCTCATTCAAGAAACTCTCCAGCTGCAACTTTAAAGAGCCAAAGCCTTCAAGCTCCACGTCTTCTGTTTCCAACTCTTCCCGCAACTGTTCTAAAAACTGTAAAGCTTCAGGCTCTTCCCAGACCTCAAAAGCAGCATCAAACAACCAGCTCAGGTCCAAGATTTTCCTGGTCCAGGGATAGGCTTCGGTTACCTTCAGGTAAAAATTTTCAGCCATTAACTTTACGAGCTTGGCTTTTCCCTGGTAGGCTTTTAAATTTCCCAAGCAGGTAAAAACTGCTCGGTTTGCTTCCACCGCCATGTTTTCAGGAAGGGCTTCTCCCGGGACCAACCGAAAATCTGAAGCCATCACTGCTTGATAAACAGCGGCCATGGCTTTGATGTACATTATTCTCCATTCTTGAAGAATGGCTGATGGCTGAGGCCCCTGGTTCCGACTGGCAAAATCCCTGATTCTCTCTTCTACAGTTAACCGGCTGTAATACTTATAGCTTACCGCCCCGAGGTCTGCTCTCCAGCTGGCCAGAGGTGGCAATAGGTTGGGAAACTCGTAATGTTCAGATAGTACCAGATACCAGAACAATTTTCTCCAGAAAGCTCGCCCGGGCCGCCGGTTTTCCATTTCCACCCGGAAATCAAAATGCTCGCCTTCTCTGGTGTTGACGCATACCCTCAGATGTAAACCCGGATAGATAGAGGGAACCTTGGAAACCCTGATGAGCCCGGTAGCAATACTTCCTGGCTTAACTTCCTGGTCTTTGTAGATATTCCTGATGCTTTCTAACAAGAAGGTAGGGTCACTTAACAGTTTTCTTATCCTGTTCTTTTCTCGCTCACTGAACTCACCAGAGAAATTAATGACTCCAAGTAAGCTCTGGCTGAAATTTTCCGTAAGTTTTATTTTTGTTTTAAGCCGTAAGACCAGAAAAAGGTTCTTGAGTGATTTTTCTGCCTCGGCCGCCAGCACTGGTTCTGATTCGTGCAGTGCCCAGCTGGCCAGTTCAGCGGCCACGCTGGACACAAAAGGAGGGTGAACCAGGGCAAAATCCGTAAGGAGCTTGAAAATCCGTCTGAACTGGTCAACCATCGGAGCGGCTGCTGGCCAGGATAAATTTTTTCGGTAGTTAGATAGTCTTCTCCTCAGAGCTTCAAAACGACCACCGCCTAAGGCTGAAGAGGCAATTTGCTCGATTGATTCTTCGTTCAGGAAGGTTTTGCCAGATTCAACAAAAGTTTCCAGTTGCGGAGTATAATTGGGCCGCGGTTTATCAAGAATCAGAAGCCGGTAAGCCCAGCAGCGCAGGTTTTCTTCTGGATGGTTGGCCATGGCTTCCAACCTGAGCCTCAGAAGGGTGGAATGCCGCGGATTTTCTGATTCAGAGAAAAGTTTCTCCAGGTTTTTCCTGGCCTCGACCACCTCTTCCCCATGTCCAAAATACAGAGTTACCAGCCAGTCATGAATTTTGAGCAGGACCGGGTCGCCAATATTTTTACCCGAGTCTCGCGGCCTACGTTCCTCGTTCCGGAATTCGTCAGGCAACCTGACCCTCTGACTGACATTCGAGAGAGAAGCATCCCAGCCTTCCTTGATGGGCAAAAATTCCACCAATTTCTGGTTTCCACACCAGAGATAGGGTTGCCGGGCAAAAAGGCCAAGGTCAATTAAATCGTCTTTAATTTCGTAGACCAGGTCTCCAACCTGATATCTGCCCTTTTTTGGCAGACGTTTTATTTCCAGGGAAAGGTTTTGGTTTCGGTTAACAAGATAACCACCGCTAAACTCAAAATCGCTTTCTAATCGTCCCAGGTCTCGGAAAATCCAGTATGGTACCCTGAGTTTAAACTCCGGGCCGCTGAACTCCACATAATTTTTCTGGTAAAGATTTTCAATTAAAGATGACAGGTTTCTGACAATGTTTTTCCGGTTAAAGCTTCCCTTGGCCGTGAGCTCGCCTTTTGCGGCACTGAAATCCCGCTCGAGCAAAGCAAAGTTTATCACTCGTTCATAAGGTGCCAGGTCGAGGTTAACGGTCTCAATGATTCTCTTGTAATATTCTTCTTCCTTTTCCTGGCCAAGTTTTTCTCTGAGCTGTGACCTGTTCTCATCCGGCACGATAAGGAGAATGTTGTAGGGACGGCCATCTCCCACCAGAAAAACTCTCTTTATCCCGGGCACCCCTTTAAACCTATCTTCCACTTTCCGGGGGGCAATAGTCTGTCCTTTGTTGTTTTTATAAATATCCTTAATCCGGTCAACAATCTGGTAATAACCATTGGGCAAAACCCTGAAGATATCGCCAGTTTTAAGCCAGTAATCAGTATCTTCATGTCCTGGATAAGGAATCTGGTCCCCTGGGCCTTTCTCCTCCAGATAGCGGGCAATGTAGTGGCCACGGGCTAACAACTCTCCTTCCGGGCTGAGCTTTAGTTCCACTCCTGGCAAAGGCCAGCCCTGAGTATTGTCAACATACCGGCCGGGCGGGGTCATAGTAAGACCACCGGTCGCTTCTGTTAAGCCAAAGCCACTGACCAGGTTAATCCCGTGATTTTCAAAAAAATGGAACACTCGAGGGTCCAGATAACCGGCGGCCGAAATTCCCCACCTGAGTCGTGAGCCAACCACAGTTCTGATAATTTCATTTCTGTTTTTAGCTGGATTTTGCCCGATTTGTTCCAGGCATCTTTCATAAATCTGCTGCCAGCGCACGGGGACACTGACCAGCCCTGTCGGGTTGATGCGGGGAAAGAGATTGAGCAGGGTCTCCAACGAAGGATTGCCCGGAAAAACATAAGTACCGCGCCAGAAAATCAGGCCCAGGAGTTCAAAATACCGGCCGAAAGTATGGTAAAGAGGCAGAAAAGCCAGGAGAACTTCATCATCCCCCACTAGAGGCAAAGCAGCAGCCCGGGCAAATCTTTTGGCCACCAGGTGATATTCAGAAAAAGAAACGCCTTTAGGTTTTCCCGTGCTGCCGGAAGTGAACATGACCGTGGCCACTTCGGTAAGCGATCGCTTTCTCCTCTGCTGCAGGATGGCCTCAGCCTGTTTAAGGTCTACTCTTCTGACCAGTTCTCCCAGCAAGATGGCCCGGCTTTCGGGGAGGTCAGGTCGGAAAACAGTCAGGATTTCAAATTTCCAGCCCGTTTTTTCTTTCAGTTTTTCTAACAGGCTCAGTCGCTCGGGTGAATCGGTAATGACCAGGTTAAACTGGAGAAGGCTGAAAATCCATTCCAGGTTTTCCAGGTTAAAATTAGGGTTTAAAGGAGATACCAGTATGTCATAAAACAAACAGGCCAAATCACAGCAGGCGGTGTCCAGGTGATTCTCACTGAAAATGGCCACTTTCGGGGCCATAGGCCCGGCCGTCACGTAAAAAGCACCGGCCAGAAGTTTCAGATAACGGTCAACTTCTTCATAAGTCCAGTTCCTGGCCGGACTATCAGCCAGGTCTATAAACAGGTCGTGTCCCGGACATTTTTTTACTCTTTCCTGGAAAAGGTCAACTAACTTGTAATCCAGTTTCTGGATAATGGCAAAACAGGTCTCAGCCCACTGCCGGTTTTCTCCAGGGTAAGCAAGATGTTTTAGAAAAGCCGGGTAAGAAGTTTCGTCAAGATATCGGCGAAGGATCTCAGGCTGGACTCTTTCCAGCTGGCCTGAGTCTACGAGCTTCAGGGCAGCCCTGAGGATTTCTCTGGCCAGCGAAGGTTCAGACTGTTTATCGCTTTTCGGCCATAAATTCAGTAACTTTTCAAACTGATTATTTATTTCTGACACTTAACTTTTCTAATGGCTTTTGAATTTAAAAACCCAATCGCACAGATAGTTTAGGTTAAAATTTTATTCCTCCCTTCTCAAAAAGTCAAAAGAATCCTCCGTAAGGTCATCCCTTGACAAAAACTCATCTTTCTCTTAAGTTAGAGTTAAATAAAACACGGGCGGTTAGCTCAGAGGCAGAGTGTCGGTCTTACAAACCGGAGGTCACTGGTTCGAACCCAGTACCGCCCACCATTCTTCTTAATTTTTCAGGGGAAGGGAAATGAGGGGCAAAAAAATCCTGGTGGTAGAAGATGAGCTGCTTATCTCCCGCCACATAGAACAGATGGTCATCAACCTCGGTTACCAATCGGTCGGAATAGCCGAAAGTGGGGAGCAGGCCATAGAATTGACCCGCAGCCAGAACCCAGACCTGGTCTTGATGGACATCAGGCTCAAGGGCCAGATGAAGGGAACAGAAGCAGCGGCCATAATCTGGAGAGAGTTTTCCATTCCCATAGTTTTTCTGACGGCTTATGCTGATGATGATACGCTGGCGCACTCTACGGCGGCCGAACCTTTCGGTTATTTGATAAAACCCTTTGAAGAAAAAGAACTGCTGGTCACCATTGAGCTGGCTTTTTTCAAGCATCAGATGGAGATTAAAAACCGAGAACAACGCCTCTGGTTGAACGCCATCCTTTCCAGCATCACCGAAGGTCTTGTCTCCACAGACCAGGAAGGCCGGATAAATTTCCTCAACCCGGCCGCCGCCCGGCTGCTGGCTAAGGCAGAAAACGAAATCCTTGGCCTGAAAATTGAAGAAGTCATTCCCCTGCAGGAAGGAAAAACAGGTCATCCTTTCTACCTCAAAGCTGAAATGCTGACCGGGCTTTACTCTCCGGAAACAGATTATTACCTAATTCGTGATGGAGTACTTGTTCCCGTTGAATTGCAATCCTCGCCCGTAAGGGATGAGAATGGCCACATCACCGGCTACGTGCTTGTCTTCCGGGATATAACCCTGCGCAAGAGTCAGGAAGAACAGCTCCATTACCTGGCTATCCATGACAGCCTGACCGGGTTGCCCAACCGTCTCCTGTTCAACGACCGCCTGAAAATAAGCCTGGAACAAGCCCGCCGCAAAAACCTCAAGGCTGGCGTAATCATGCTGGACCTGGACCTGTTTAAAAAAATTAACGATTCCTACGGGCATACTTTTGGAGACAAGGTGCTGGTGGAAACAGGCAAGAGGTTGAGCGGGCTCATCAGAAAAACTGACACTGTGGCCAGGTTTGGTGGTGACGAATTTGCCGTCATACTGGGAGAATTAAAATCCGTAGATTGCGCCAGACAAATTGCCGAAAGAATAATTACGGCCTTCAACCAGCCCTTGCAAATTGAGGAACAGAATCTTATGGTAACAGCCAGTCTGGGCCTGGCTTTCTTCCCTGACCAGGCCGATGACCCAGAGGAATTGCTGAAGAAAGCTGACCTGGCTCTCTACGCCGCCAAAGAAGCCGGCCGAAACAGCTACAGGTTTTTCAGCGCCTGAATATTTCTCTGACAAAATATGAGCGGGGGAAAAATTTTTTTATTGTCTGAAACTTCCGCATTCTGTATAATCTGGTTAAGAATAGCGCCTGGATGGAGAAAATTAGGTGAGCCTTTTCCACTACCTGATTAACACTTCGGGGAAAATCTGGGTGGAGGAAAAACTGGGCCAGGAGGTTGGCCTGGAGAAAAAGGGCTGGCTGGACCTTAAGGAATGGCTAAACTTTATTCGCCCTGAAGACCGAACCAGATATCTTGCACTCCTCAATCAGCTGCTGGAGCCAGCTTCGGACACGGCCACCCTGACCTACCGAATTAAAACCAGAGCAGATGAATATCTTGAAGTTTCCGATCACCTGCAGCTTGTGCCGGTTAAATCAGCTAAGGGAAAGCTCTGGTTCGGAGGCCTTTCCTTGAAAGAAACCTCTCCTTCATCAGAGAAAATTCAACAGGCTCTCTACGAAGTGGCCCGGTTAAGCGTGGAAACAGAAAACTTAAACGAACTCCTCCGGCATCTTCACGAGATAATAAAGAGCCTGATGCCGGCAGAAAATTTTTATGTCGCTCTTTATGATAAAGAAAACAACCTCGTTTACTTCCCTTATTTTATTGATCAATACGATAGTCCACCGGCTCCCCGCCACCCGGGTCGGGGGTTAACTGAGCTGGTGTTAAAAACCGGCCAGCCTGTTCTCGTCTCACCCGAAGTTTTCCAACAGCTGGAAGCTCAAGGCCGGGTAGAGTCCGTGGGCGCTCCGTCCATTGATTGGCTTGGTGTACCGCTTAAATATGGAGAAGAAGTTTTTGGGGTTATGGCCGTGCAAAGCTACACGGAGGGCCTCCGTTATACTCCCGAGCATCTGAACATTCTTTCCTTCGTAGCCAGCCATGCCGCTCTGGTTATCAAGAAAAACCTGGCTGAAGAAGCCAGGCGAGAGGTAGAAAACCTGATGATTGACACCTTTGCTTCTATTCAGGACGGAGTAAGTCTTCTGGACACGAACCTGAACATAATAAGAGTCAACCCGGCTATGGAAAAATGGTACTCTCATGCTCTGCCTCTTATCGGGAAAAAATGTTACCAGGCTTATCATGGTCGCCAGGAGGCCTGTCATCCCTGCCCCAGCCTCCGCACCTTAAAAACCAGGGAGCCGGCCAGTGAAATCGTGCCCAAGACCGGACCGGGAGGAAAGGTGGTGGGCTGGCTGGACCTTTTCGCTTTTCCGCTAATTGATCATAGAACAGGAAAATTAAAAGGCGTTATTGAGTATGTGCGCGACATAACTGAACAAAAGAAAGCTCAGGACGCACTTCTGGCTTCTCTAAAAGAAAAAGAGAGCCTTCTTAAAGAAATTCATCATCGGGTTAAGAACAACATGCAAATCATTTCCTCCCTGCTGCATCTCCAGGCCCAGCATCTAAAAGATCCCGAAGCCGCGGAGGCTCTGAAACAATGTCAGAATCGTATCCGGGCCATGGCCCTGGTGCATGAAAGGTTGTACCGGGAAGAAAACCTGGCCAAAATAGATTTCCAAGAATACGCCGAACAGCTTCTGGTCCATCTGTTTCAGGCTTTTCTTCCCCGGAGTAAAAATATTTCATTTTCTCTGCAAATTGAGGCTCCTCCCCTGACTATTGAGATAGCTATCCCCCTTGCCTTAATAACCACTGAGCTGGTGACCAACAGCCTGAAACACGCTTTTTCCCCTGGCCAGACCGGAGAGATTCTCGTCTCTCTCAGAAAAGAAGAAAACAACCTGGTCCTAAAAGTTTCAGATAACGGAAAAGGCCTGCCGGAAGAAATTCCTGAAAAATTTGGTCTGGAAATAGTCCGGTTGCTAACGGCCCAGCTTTCTGGAACATTCAAGATGCAAAGCAGAAGCGGAAAAGGCACAGAAGCAGAAGTCATCTTCCCCTTTCCGGATTAACTAAACAGCTATTAGGACCCAGAGTGAATTTTAAAGTTGTATTTGGCACCAGTTATGGATAAAATAAATTTGAATTATTAACAAAGCTAAATAAAGTAAAGCATAGAAGCATGCGCCGTGCCAGAATTTTGATCGTAGAAGACGAAAACCTTGTGGCCCGCGACCTTTACAACATGGTCAGGACCATGGGCTACGAAGTAACGACCGTGGCCCAGAATGGCGATGAAGTTTTAAAAAGCATCCAGGAAAAAAGACCTGACCTGGCTCTGATGGACATTGTTCTTAAAGGTAACATGGACGGCATCTCCATAGCTTCTGTTCTCTGGGAAGAACACGGGATTCCGGTGGTTTACATTACCTCCTTTGCTGATGACCTGACCTTTGAAAGAGCCAAGTTAACCGAACCATTTGGTTATCTCATCAAACCTTTTGAAGAAAGAGAGCTGGAACTGACCATAGAAACAGCGCTTTATAAAGCCAAGATGCAGCTCCTGCTCAAGGAAAAAGAACAGTGGCTTTCCACCATCCTCAGGAGTATTGACGATGGCATTGTGGTCATCAACTCTGAAGGGAGGATTTCCTTTATCAACAGAATGGCCCAGAGTATGACAGGCTGGGAAGAAAAAGAAGCTCTGGGACAAGCGCTTGGTCATGTTTTCAACCTCAAAGACCCTCAGCCAGACAATCGCCTCCTGGAGCCCGAAGGTCTGAAAGAAGCCACCCTAATATCACGGACCGGCCAGGAAATTCCCGTAGAATTTACGGTGGCGGAACTGCCCGGAGAACTGGGGCAGAAGGCGGGGAAAGTAATTGTCTTCAGGAACATCAGCGAGAGGAAAAAAGCGGAACAAGAACTGCGGGAAAGCTGGGAAAGATTAAGAAGAACTTTGGCTGGCACCATCCAGGCTATTTCCACCACCATTGAAATGCGCGACCCCTACACCGCTGGTCACCAACGTCGGGTGGCTCTCCTGGCAGAAGCTATCGCCCGGGAGATGAAATTACCTGAAGCGCAAGTGGAAGGAATAAGATTTGCGGCAGAAATACATGACATCGGGAAAATCTACGTCCCGGCCGAAATTCTGAGCAAGCCTACCAAACTGACGGAGCTGGAATATACCATCATAAAAACTCATCCCCAGGCCGGTTATGACATTTTGAAAAACATTGAATTTCCCTGGCCTATTGCGCAGATAGTGCTTCAACATCACGAAAGAATCAACGGCTCGGGTTATCCGAATGCTCTGAAAAACGGAGAAATTCTTCTAGAAGCCAAAATTCTGGCCGTGGCGGACGTGGTGGAAGCCATGTCTTCTCACCGTCCTTACCGCCCCTCATTTGGCCTGGACAAGGCCCTGGAAGAAATTCAGCTAAACCGTGGCCGGCTGTATGAACCAGAAGTTGTGGACAGCTGCCTAAGACTGTTTAAAGAAAAAAGATTTTCCCTTGATTAAATATTTCCCTTTGTTTAATCCAGAATAAGATTTAAATCTCAGGAAAAATTTACCCCCCAATTTTACCCATAAAAAAAATTAGCGCCCCCGACGGGATTCGAACCCGTGTTGCCGCCTTGAAAGGGCGATGTCCTAGGCCGGGCTAGACGACAGGGGCGCATATGAGCCGTGCTGGACTCGAACCAGCGACACCCGGCTTAAAAGGCCGGTGCTCTCCCTCTGAGCTAACGGCCCCTATAGGTTGACCGCATGAAAAATTATTTATAGCTGAAAATCCGAAAAAGTCAATAACAGCAGAAAATTTTTTCTCAGCTTACTGGTTCAAATTTGACAATAATCCAGCGGCCGTTGTAGGGTTTTCCAGCTTCATCTTTCAAAACATATCTTCTCATCAGGACTTTGTACTTCTTTTCCGCGCCAGCTTTGGTTTTCACGCTGATTACCAGGTCTTTCTGCTGGATTTCACCCTGCATGCTCCGTACGCCAGGCAGGCTCTTAACTCCCAGGGAGAAAAGAGTAATCTCTTCTTCCTTGGCCGCAGCTTTTTTAGCTTCACTGTAAGCTGCCTGCAACTCTTTATGCAGGTTGTATTCCGTATCATACTTGGCCTGGAGTTCTTCAACTTTCTTCTTCAAAGCTGCCCGGGCCCCAGCAGTTCTGGCGTTGTCCAGTTCATCCTTGGCTGCATCCAGAGCATCCTTGGCTTCCACCACTGGACCGATATGGTCTTCCATCTTTTTCTTAGCTTCAGCTTCTTTCTTGTCCAGGTCGGGGAGGACTACCGGATTGGTCTGCGCTGGTGGGTTTTCTACAATCTGGAAAGACACTGCTTCTATGGCCAGTGGTTCATAAGCCATAGCCGCCATCGTTTGATTATCTTTCATGGACACCGCGTGAAAATATTTATCAAGCAGGGTTTTCTCTGGCGCTGAAGAGCAGGCAGTGTAAACCATAAGACCGATGAAAATAAGACCTAACAACCAAAGGCTTTTATTTTTCATTCTTCCTCCTTCCTCTGGTATTTAATTATTTCACTTATATTATTTTTGAATTCTAGTTTTTTTTCAAGCAAAAAAACAAAATTTAGCAATTTATCTTCCATGAATGGCCGACCGATGACCTGCAGCCCCAGCGGTAAGCCTTCTGAAGAAAGGCCTGAAGGTATGGAAATGGCAGGCACACCAGCCAGGCTGGCGGAAACAGTAAAGTAGTCCTGAAGATACATGGAAATCGGGTCCTGAATTTCGCCCAGTTTAAAGGCCGGCTCTGGTGTGGTGGGAGTTAGAATAAAATCCACCTTCTCAAAAGCAGCCGTGAATTCCCGGGTTATCACCTGCCTGGCCCGGGCGGCTTTAGCATAATAAGCCTCATAATATCCAGAGCTCAGAGCAAACGTCCCCAGAAGAATTCTTCTTTTCACTTCACTGCCAAAACCCACAGTCCTGGTTTTGAGGTACATTTCAGCCAGACTGTTCGCTTCTACTCTCAGCCCATATCTCACACCATCATACCTGGCCAGGTTAGAGCTGGCTTCTGAGGGGGCAATGATATAGTAACAGGGAAGAGCATACTCCCAGGAAGGAAAGCTCATCTCTTCCACCTCAAAACCGAGTTCTTTAAGCTTATCTACTACGGCAAAATAATTGGCCGCTACTTCTTCCTCAATTCCTTTGAGCTCTGGTGCAGCCAGCACTCCGACCTTTTTTGACTCCAGCCTCTCCCCAAGCTTAGCCATATAATCAGGTACGGGTTCTGAAGAAGAAGTGGCATCCCGACGGTCAAAACCAGAAATGACCATGGTTAAAAGAGCGCTATCTTCCACTGACCTGGTAAGCGGACCTATTTGATCCAGAGAGGAAGCAAAAGCCACCAGACCATACCTGGAAACCCGGCCATAGGTAGGCTTTAAACCGACCACCCCGCAAAAAGCAGCCGGCTGGCGCACAGAACCACCAGTATCACTGCCCAGAGCAGCCATGGCTTCAAAAGCAGCTACGGCCGCGGCCGAGCCTCCGCTGGACCCGCCCGGCACCCTTTCTAAATCCCAGGGATTCCGGGTCGGAAAAAAGGCCGAGTTTTCAGTAGAAGAGCCCATGGCAAATTCATCAAGGTTGGTCTTACCGATGATGATAGCATCCTCAGCTTCCAGCCTTTCCACCACCGTAGCATCGTACGGCGGGATAAAATCTTCCAGCAGGCGAGAAGCACAAGTAGTTCTCAGCCCTTTGGTGACAATGTTGTCCTTGACGGCTATGACCGCTCCAGCCAGTTTCCCTTTGCTCGGCTTTCGGTCTATTTCCCTGGCCCTTTCCAGAGCCCGGTCAAAATTATAAGTAAGGTAAGCTTTTATCCGGTTATCGAGAGACTCTATGTGCTTCACATAAGCCCGGACAAGGTCTTCAGCCAGAAGTTCCCCTTTTCTTACCAGCTCAACCGCTTCTTTTAAGTTCAACTGCACTAAGTTCATTTTCCGGTCAGCACCTTGGGCACTTTAATAAAATCGCCCTCTTTTTCCGGAGCCAGGGCCAAGACTTCTTCCTGAGGAAGCGAGGGCTGCACCTGGTCCTCTTCCATTCTAAGGCTGAAATCAACCGGCGAATACCTCTCTTCGGTCCCGGTTTCCAGGCGGGCTAACTGACTGACCCACTCTACTATTTTTTCCATCTGAAGAGAAATGGACAATTTTTCTTCTTCGGTCAATTCCAGATTGGCTAGCCGGCATACATGTTCCAGGTCAATTTTCATAGAAGCATTATAGAAAATTACGTTCTTTTAAACAAGTTCAGTCTTTTTTATTCGGTTGGTTTATGGTATAAATAATTCTAATTTTATGCAGGGGTTTCTTATGGACTCTATCAAAAGAATATGGAAGAAATACGGGAAAAATCGCCTTCATCTGATTACTATTCTTAAATAACTTCAGGAAGAAAAAGGCTTTGTCGCTGAAGAAGAAATTCAGAAGCTGGCCGAGGGCCTGGGTTTGTCCGTGGCCGAAATTGAAGGTGTTATCACCTTCTACCATTTTTTAAATGACAAAAAGCCCGGCAAATACGTGGTTTACCTGAACAATTCCATTACCTCAGAGATGGCCGGGATGGAAGAAGTGGCCCGGGCTTTTGAACAAGAAGCCGGCAGCCATTTTGGGGAGACTTCTGCCGATGGCCTGATAACACTCCTCAAAACATCCTGCATCGGGATGAATGACCAGGAACCAGCAGCCCTCATCAACGGGGTAGTTTTCACCTGTCTGAACCAGGAAAAAGTTAAAAAAATCGTAGCCTGGATGAAGCAGGGAAAGCCCGTTCAGGAAATGGTGGAAGAATTTGGTGATGGCGCCAACGGGCATGAGCTGGTGCGAGCCATGGTTAAGAATAACCTCAGAAAGCCCGGCCCGGTTGTTTTCGGTGATTTCACCCCCGGCCAGGCCATCAGGAAAGCGCTGGAAATGACGCCCGAAGCAGTCATTGAAGAAGTAAAAAAAGCCAACCTGCTCGGACGCGGTGGCGCAGGCTTTCCCACCGGGCTTAAATGGGAATTCTGTCGCAAAGAAAAAAGCGGCGAACATTACGTCATCTGCAACGCCGATGAAGGTGAACCTGGAACCTTTAAGGACCGCGTCATCCTGACCGAAAGGCCCCAGATGGTTTTTGAGGGCATGGCCATAGCCGGCTACGCCGTGGGTGCCAGACTCGGTCTTCTTTACCTCCGGCATGAGTATACTTACCTCAAAAAATATCTTGAACATGTCCTGCAAAAAATGCGGGAAGAGGGAATTCTCGGCCAAAACATAGCCGGAAAAGGCTTTGATTTTGATGTAGAAATAAAAATGGGCGCCGGTGCTTATGTTTGTGGTGAAGAATCAGCTCTGATTGAATCCGCCGAAGGCAAGCGCGGGGAGCCAAGAGACCGGCCTCCCTTCCCGGTGCAGAAAGGCTATCTCAACCAGCCCACAACCGTGAACAACGTGGAAACACTGGCCACCGCCACCCAGATTATCATTCATGGAGCAGGCTGGTTCCGTTCTATGGGCACACCGATTTCTGCCGGCACCAAGGTGCTCAGTATTTCCGGAGATTGTGAAAAACCCGGCATCTACGAAGTAGAATTTGGCCTGACCATAAAAGAGCTGCTGGAGATGGTCGGAGCCAGAGACACCCTGGCTGTTCAGGTGGGCGGCCCCTCTGGAAACTGTATCTCTGAAACCGGCTTCAACCGCAAAATTTGCTACTCAGACTTAGCCACCGGCGGTTCTGTAATCATCTTCAACAAAAGCCGCGACCTTTTCGCCGTCGTTCGTAATTTCCTTGATTTCTTCATTGAAGAAAGCTGCGGCTGGTGTGTACCCTGCCGCGCCGGCAATGTTTTGCTGAAGAAAAAATTTGAGAAAATAATTTCGGGCCAAGGAACCCTTCAGGACCTCAAAGAAATAGAAGCCTGGGGCAAAATCATAAAAAGCACTAGCCGTTGCGGCCTGGGCCAGACCTCACCCAACCCGGTGCTGACCACCCTGGCCAACTTCCGGGAACTGTATGAAAGCCGGATAAACAAAGAAGCTGATTTCATCCCGGAGTTTGACCTGAAGGAGGCCGTGGCCGAAGCCTGTGAGATTACCGGAAGAAAATTCACGGAGGAACACGAGCATGTCTGAGAAGATAAAATTTTTCGTGGACGGTAAAGAATGTTTAGCCGAGCGGGGTCAGACCATCTATGAAGCCGCTAAAGCTAACGGAGTCTACATTCCGGTCCTCTGCCACTTTGAAGGACTGAAGCCGGTAGGCAGCTGCCGGATTTGTTCGGTCAGGGTTAACGGCCGCTGGATGGCTGCTTGCACCCAGCCTGTAACTGAAGGCATGATGGTAGAAAACCAGACCCCTGAAGTGGAAGAATACAGGAAAGCCATCATTGAAATGCTGTTCGTCGAAGGCAACCATTTCTGCCCGGCCTGTGAGAAGAGCGGCAATTGTGAGCTTCAGGCTCTCGCTTACCGTTACCAGATCATGGTTCCTCAATTCCCCTACCTTTTTCCCAAGAAAGACATAGAAGCCTTTCCCACTTTTCTTTTAGAACATAACCGCTGCGTGCTATGCCGGCGCTGCCTCAGAGCCATAGAAACCAAAGACGGCCGGAAAATCTTTGTCATGAAAAACCGCTCCGGCCAGGTGCGTATCAACGTGGACCGGAAGCTGGCGGCCAGGATGAGCGAAGAAGAAGCCCAAAAAGCTATGGACATCTGCCCCGTAGGTGCCATCCTCAAGAAAGAAGTTGGCTTTAAAGTGCCCATCGGAAAACGCAAATATGACTCCAAACCAATTGGCAGTGAGATAGAAGAAAAAAGCGAAGAGGTAAAAAATGAGTAAACCAGTTATCGCCACCGCTTCTTTAGCCGGATGTTTCGGCTGCCATATGTCCATACTGGACATTGATGAAAGGATTCTGGATTTAATAGAACTGGTAGAGTTTGATAAATCGCCCATAGATGACCTCAAGAAGTTTTCCCGGCCGGTGGACATCGGCCTGATTGAGGGCGGCTGCTGCAACGCAGAAAACGTGGAAGTTCTACGTTATTTCCGGAAGAATTGCCGGATTTTAATCTCCCTGGGCGAATGCGCCATCATGGGCGGCTTGCCCGCTATGCGCAACACCATCCCGCTCCGGGAATGTCTGGAAGAAGCTTACCTGCATTCTCCGACCGTGGCCCCCGAAGATGCAGTCATCCCCAACGATGAAGAACTTCCCCTTATTCTCAACCGGGTGTATCCCTGCCACGAAATAGTCAAGGTTGATTATTTCCTGCCCGGCTGTCCGCCTAATGCCGACCTCATCTGGGAAGCTCTGACCGCTTTGCTTCAGGGCCGACCGCTTAAGATTGATTACCCGATTTTAAAATACGATTGAAGGATGAGCAACATGGCCAGAAAAATTACCATAGAACCAGTAACCAGAGTTGAAGGACACGGTAAAGTGACCATCCACCTGGATGACCAGGGCCGGGTGGCTCAGGCTCGCTTTCATGTGGTGGAATTTCGCGGGTTTGAGCGTTTTGTCCAGGGCCGGCCTTACTGGGAAATCCCGGTGCTGGTCCAGCGTCTGTGCGGCATCTGTCCGGTCAGCCATCACCTGGCCGGCGCCAAAGCCATGGACGTAATCGTTGGCGTTGGCCCGGGAAAACTGACCCCCACGGCTGAGAAAATGAGGCGGCTGATGCACTACGGTCAGATGCTTCAATCCCATGCCCTTCATTTCTTCCATTTAGCCTCTCCTGACCTGCTCTTTGGCTTTGATGCTGACCCCACGGTAAGAAATATTATCGGCGTGGCTAAAACGCATAAAGACATTGCTGTCAAAGGAGTCCTGCTCAGAAAGTTTGGACAGGAAATCATAAAAGCTACGGCCGGGAAAAAAATCCACGGCACCGGTGCCATCCCCGGTGGCATCAACAAGAGCCTGACGCCGGAAGAAAGAGATTACTTCCTGAAGTCTCCAGCGCCTTTCAACGTTGAGACCATGATTGAATGGGCGCAGGAAGCAGTGCAGCTGTTCAAAAAAATCCACCGGGAAAACAGAGAGGTTATTGATAATTTTGCTCACTTTCCTTCCAACCACCTCAGCCTGGTACGGAAAGATGGAGCCCTTGATTTTTACCACGGAGTCCTGCGGGCGGTGGATGCCGAAGGCCGAAAAATTCTTAACGACGTGGATTATCAGGATTACCTGGAATACATCGGCGAAGAAGTCCGTATTTACAGCTACATGAAATTCCCTTACCTCAAAAAACTGGGCAAGGAAAAAGGCTGGTACCGAGTGGGACCGATTGCCCGGCTTAACACCTGCGATTTCATCCCCAGCCCGAGAGCCCAGAAAGAATTTGAGGAATACAAAGCCTACACCGGCGGCAAGCCCAACAACATGACCCTGCACAGCCATTGGGCCAGGCTGATTGAGATGCTGCACGCCGCGGAAGTGATTAAAGATTTGCTGAACGACCCGGATATTACTGGCGACAAGCTGGTTAAAAAAGGCAAAAAGAAACATGAGGGGGTGGGCCTCATAGAAGCACCGCGCGGCACCCTTTTCCACCATTACCGCATTAACGAAAACGACCAGGTCACCATGGCCAACCTGATTGTTTCCACCACCAACAACAACCAGGCTTATAACGAAGCAGTCAGACTGGTGGCCGAAACCTTTATCGCGGGAAAACCGGAAATCACGGAAGGCCTGCTCAACCGGGTGGAAGTAGCCATCAGGGCTTATGACCCCTGCCTGAGCTGCGCTACCCATGCTCTGGGCCAGATGCCGCTGGAAGTAGAACTTTACAATGCTGAAGGTCAGCTTATTGACCGCAAGAGGAAATAGCCACGAAAACCGAGGCCAAAAAGAAAATTCTGGTTTATGGTATAGGTAACCCGGGACGCCAGGATGATGGTCTGGGTCCGGCGTTTATCGACAGGTTAGAAGAAGAAAAACTGGAAGACCTGGTGCTGGAAGCCAACTATCAGTTTCAGGTAGAAGACGCCTTGCTTTTCTCTGAGTTTCAGAAGGTAATCGTGGTTGACGCCCTGAAAAAAGGTTCCGCTCCTTTTGTCTTCAAAAAAATCAGACCACAGAAGAAGTTCACCTTTACCACCCATGCCCTGCCAGCTGAAGCGGTGGCCTACCTGACGGAAAGCCTTTACGGCCGGAATCCGGAAGTTTACCTGCTGGCCATCCGGGGATACGAGTTTGAGATTGGTGAAGGGCTAACACCGGCCGCCCAGCAGAACCTGGAGCAGGCTCTGGCTTTTTTCAAAGAAACCATAAGCTGAAAGTTTGGTGTTATGATTTTATTTTTCGTAATACTGAAAGAAATTTTTCTGCTATAATAGAAAAGGCTACTGGTGAATTGAAGAAAAAAGTGGAGTAAGAATAAAATGGATAGTAAAAGAAAAGAAGTTCTGGTGTTAGAAGACATCCTGGGGTCAAACAAAAAAATTGCCAGCTCCATCCGCCAGAAACTGCTGGAGCATCAAATCCTGGCCGTAAACCTGCTGAGTTCTCCTGGTTCGGGTAAAACTTCACTGCTGGAAAAAATCGGCCAGAAGCTCCAGGAAAAATACCGCGTGGGTGTAATTGAAGGTGATGTGGAAACAGAAAGAGACGCCGAAAGAATAAGAAAAATTGGTCTGCCAGCCTGGCAGATTACCACCCATGGCGCCTGCCACCTGGAAGCCAAGATGCTGGCCCGCATTTTTGACCAGATTCCCGCAGACCTGGATTTCCTGTTCATAGAAAACGTGGGTAATTTAGTTTGTCCGGCCAGTTTCGACCTGGGAGAGAGCCTCAGGTTTGTTCTGTTGTCTGTGCCCGAAGGCGATGACAAGCCCAAAAAATATCCCGAAGCTTTTATCACTTCTCAGGTTTTTGTGCTGACTAAATGCGACCTTCTGCCTTATCTGCCTTTTGACCGGGAAAGAGTTGTTAAAGAAGCCCTGGAAATTAACCCTAAACTTAAAGTCTTCCAGACCTCGGCTGTAACTGGTGAGGGAATGGCAGAGCTCTGTGCCTTTTTAGAGTCAGAACTGGAAAAGAGGCGGGTAAAAAATGCATGAGATGTCCATTGTGGCTGATCTTTTTACCATAATAGAAGAGCAGGCCAGAAAATCCGGAGCTACCAGAGTAACCAAAGTCAAAGTCCTGATTGGCGAGCTTTCCGGTGTGGTACCCGAGCTCTTTCGCTCGGCCTTTCACAGCTACAAAAAGGGTACCATCGCCGACAAAGCCAGGCTGGAGATTAAAGTCACTAAAATAAAATTTAAATGCCACGGTTGTGGAAAAGAAATCACGGCTAAAAACATCATGGATGAATCCTTCTCTTATGCCTGCCCTTTCTGCGGCTCCAAGGACATGGAACTGATAAGCGGCCGCGACCTTTATTTAGAAAAACTGGAAATAGAAAGCTGAAAAGACTTTCTAATTCATAACTAATATAGATTATTGTAGATATAGCCAGAAACGGAACCAGGCTAATACGCCTGTGGTCTCGCGCAGGTTATGGTATTCCAAAATCCATTTTTGTCTTTGGTGCAATAAATTACACATTCTTGTGCCTGCCACCCGGATTGTGCTCCGCACCCTCCTTGAGTACATGTCCCCGGAAAAACATCTTTGAAAAAAATATTCCCTCCACCAGCCTGCCCAGAACCCCGGGAAACGAAAAACGCTA
>JBBIRN010000011.1:0-7711 GCA_037441785.1 Candidatus Aminicenantota bacterium
TGCTTCATGGCCTATAATATGGGCGGTTATCTTTTGGAATAAAACGATTATGTTAGCTGTAGGCGTAGTATTGTTTGTTCTATTTTATCTAATACTTTATAGATGCCTGGTAAAGTTCAGGGTGCCAAAGTGGATGTCTATTAAGAAAATATTTTAATAAGAACATAGGGAAGAAGGACCGGGGATACGAGCTGTTTTCTGCCTGAATAAGGGTTCAGAAGATCGGGCAGGAAATAGTTCGTGTCCCCTTTTTTATTTTCGGGTGAATTTTTTAAGGGAACTGATGGCATAGGATTTAAGAAAGGCGAACGAATCAAGTTTGAAGAGATGGCTCAGGGCGAAGAAGGGGATGACGGAAGCGAGACCCACGGCGGCAACTTTGATGGTCAGGGAAATAAAAGCGTGAAGCGAGGCGGCTGAGGTATTCTGGAAAAGAGGCAGAGCAAAATAGCAGACCAGAGCAATGGGAACGGAGCTTACGATTATCTTTATGGTTTCTGAAGCCAGTGCCCGCGGGAAGGGGTTGAGGTATTTTTTGAGATAAACGATGTAAAGAATGAAATTTAAAATCATTACTATGGATGTCGCTAAAGCAATGCCAGCGGCGCCCATAAACCTGGATAAAATTATGTTCAAAATAATGTTCAGGCCAACGCAGAGGCCGCTGATGATGAGCGGAGTGGCTGTATTTTTGAATGAGTAGAAAACTCTGGAAAGGATGGGCGAGAGGGCATGGCCGAACAGGCCAATAACATACATCTGGGTGACAAAGGCAGTAAGCGCCGTGGCTTTGGGGTCAAAAGCGCCGCGCTCAAAGAACAGGCGAACGATGGGCTGAGCCAGGAAAAAGAGAAAAAAAGTTGAGGGGATGATGAGGTAAAAAGAGACGCCGATGGTTCGCTGGAGTCGCTCTTCATACTCCTGGCGGGCTGAGCCGTTAAGAGCCAGCTCGGAGAAGGTCGGGAAGATGGCGGTGGCAATGGGGAATGCCAGGAGGCTCAGGGGGATGCCCCAGATGCGGGCTGAGAAGTTAAGGGCGGCGATGGAGCCGGCATTCAGGCCCGAGGCGATGGTTTTGTCCACAATCTGGTTGAGCATGGACAGACCGCCGGAGATGACCAGCGGCATAAGCAGGATGGCAAACTGGCGGATTTCAGCCCAGTCCACCTGGCGGTAGCTGAAGGTGTGGAAGAACTTGTAGCGCTTATAAAGAAGATAGAGCATAGCGAAGAAAGGGATTGAAGCATATAAGAGCTGGCCGACTGTCCAGCTATGAAGGCCAAGCGAGCGATGCAGGAAAAAGAGGGAAAAGACCAGCGCGACGTTGCCGAGGAACGTTATGAATATGGGGAAGAAGAACTGCTTTTCAGCTTGAAAAAGTCCGGTGAACATACCGGTAAGGACGGTGAACAGGCCCGCTACGAGGAGATAGCGGGTTAAGGTGACAGCCAGGGTGAAGCGCTCGCCGGTAAAGCCGTAGGCGATGATGCGGACGCAGGCCGGGGCGAAAATGAAGATGAGGACAGAGACTGCCAGGAAGATGGTGCCCCAGACAGTAAAGGCAGAGTTGACGAAACGCCGAGCGGCTTCGGCTGACTGGGATTTTTTTTCTAAGTAATAGGGGATGACCAGCGTGCCGAACCCGCTGGCGAAAAGGCCGAGAATAGAGATGGGAATGACCAGCGCTACCAGAAAGGCATCTGTGGTGCCGGTGGCTCCGAAATATTTGGCCACCAGAACTTCGCGGAAAAAGCCGAAGAATTTGCTGATAAAAGAAAAGACGGCAATCACCACTGCCGCCTGAGTTACCGTCTGCCTTTTTAGAACGGCTGGAATATTCATCCTTCTCTATTCCTCAATTCCTTCTTTATTCATCCTTCCCTATTTCTTTATTCATCCTTCCCTATTGCCTAATTCCTTCTTTCAACCGGAACTTTGAAACTCAGACCCGGGATTAGCTGGAATATTCATCCTTCTTTATTCCTTAATTCCTTCTCCCACCACCGCTATCAGATTACCGGGGCACTCCACCGGGAATTACACCCGGGTCTTAACTCGCCCCGGTACCGGCTCGTCCAGTTATCAAATCGCCCAAGTAACAAATCATCCAAGCATCAAATCACCCAGGCGCCAAACAACACAGCGGCAAATAACACTGTGTCAAATAACCCAGGTATCAAACTACCCACGCATCAATTAACCCAATGATTAAATTTTAAGGTATGCATTTTACCAAAAATCGTGCTTAGTTAGAAGAAAAAACGGGGAACACTAGAGAAAATGGGGACACGAACTATAATTGAGATCAGAAAACAACGTTATGGCGAAGGGAAATATATCATGCCTGCCAACAAGCGTATTTATTATGCATAAATTTTGAAAAGAAAAAGGGGGCAGATGCTCACGCCCCCCTATTCATTTGCTTCTACTTCTTTTTGATTTCTATTCTCACCCCATTTTCAATGTCGCTTACTGTGCTGGTGTAATTCTTGTTGTGCATCAGACAGCAGCCCTCCTTCATCATTGTGCTTTGTCCCTTGCCGCCAGCATGGGTTGCCATCATCTCCTTTTGCTGGCCTGCCATCTTACCTTCCTGGCATTGTTTGACCATTTCCTGGAGCTTTTTTACCACTTCAGGATTGGTTGAAGTCATTGTGAAAATCTGACCGTCCGGTGTATCTTTTTTCTCCATCTTTACTTCTTTCATCAGCTCACCCTTCATCGCGCAACAGACCATCTCCGGCTTCATTTCTGACATCATTCCCATCTTCTCTCCGCATTTCATACCTGCCTTCATACCCGACTTCATACCCGTGCTCATTTCTGTATCTTTCTGGCTCACATATTTTTCTGGTGCCTGGTCAAATTTTGCCTTGCAATCAGCTGAGCAAAAATAATAAGTCTTGCCGCCGTACTCGGACTTGAACTTGGCCTCAGATGCCTTCATTTTCATCCCGCAAACCGGGTCTTTGACTTCCTGCTGGCTGAAGGCATAGGAAACCAGCCCGCCTGCAACCAGCAGCAGAACCAAACCTAAAATTAAGTAATTCCTCATAGCTAACCTCCTTTTAGATTAGCGGCAGAAATACCTTTGCCATCTTTGATTTTTATTTCGAAAAGGGGGACACGAGCTGTTTTCATCGGCGTCAGAAAACAACAATATAACCAAGAGAAACACATCACACCCCCGCCATTCCTCGCCTTAAAGTCTGGCTGTTTAAAGCCACAATTATGGTGCTCAGGGACATTAGAACTGCTCCCAGAGCTGGGTTAATCAAAATTCCCCGAAAATAAAGCACGCCCGCAGCCAGGGGAATGGTGATGATGTTGTAGCCAGCAGCCCACCATAAATTCTGAACCATCTTGGAGAAAGTCTTCCTGGAAAGGTTGATGATTTTTACCACATCGGCCGGATCATTCCTGACCAGAATGAGGTCAGCGCTTTCTATGGCGACATCTGTCCCTGCGCCAATGGCGATGCCGACGTCAGCCGTGGCCAGAGCGGGAGCGTCGTTTATACCATCGCCGACCATAGCCACGCGTAAGCCACGCGACTGCAGCAACTTGATCTTTTCAGCTTTTTCGTGCGGCAGGACGCGAGCAAAATATTCATTGATGCCGAGCTCCCCAGCGACCCTGGCAGCCACATCTTCGGAATCACCGGTCAGCATGAAGACCTTAATACCCATCCTGTTTAACTCTGTTACTGCCTGCTTAGATTCAGTCCGAATCCTGTCAGCCAGGATGATAGCTCCGGCCGGCTTTCGGTCAACGAGGACAATAACTGCGGTCTGCCCTTTTTTCAGAGCTGACTGAACGTCTTCTTCCATTACGGAAACGTTTAAATGAGACAGAAAATTCTCTCCGCCGATTTCCACCAGTTTTCCGTCCACGCGGCCGCTGACGCCCATTCCGGGGAGAGCTTTAAAATCCTGAACTGTGGCCGGGTCCAGGCCTTTGCTCCGGGCATAATCTACGATCGCTCTGGCAATGACATGCTCCGAGTTGACCTCAACTGCCGCCGCCAGGCGCAGCAATTCTTCTTCGGGAATAAGCGAAACTACTTTGCTCACCCCAAACTGGCCTTCAGTTAGCGTTCCGGTTTTGTCAAAAACCACCGCCTCCACGTTTCTCACGGCTTCAAAAGCCCGCCGGTCGCGGATGAGGATACCATGCCTGGCGGTTAGGCTGGTGGATATGGCCACCACCAGCGGAATGGCCAGACCGAGGGCATGAGGGCAGGCAATGACCAGGACAGTTACGGCGCGCTCCAGAGCAAAGTCCGGGTTTTTGAGGGCTGTCCAGACGGCGAAAGAAGTCATTCCGGCGGCTAAAGCCAAGTAGAAAAGGAGGGCGGCCGAGCGGTTGGCCAGGTCCTGAGTGCGAGAGCGCGAGGCCTGAGCCTGGCGGACCAGCTTGAGCACCTGGGCTAAGTAGGTTTCTTCGCCGGTTTTTTCTATGAGGACCTGAATGACGCCGTCGCCGTTTATGGAGCCACCGATAACCTTGTGGCCGGCGGCTTTGGGGACAGGCCTTGACTCGCCGGTGAGCAGGGCTTCATTGATATAGCTTTCGCCCGCAGTGACTATTCCGTCGGAGGGAATTTTTTCGCCGGGGCGGACCAGCACAAGGTCTCCTTTTTGCAGAGCGGAGACTGGAACGTCAGTCAGCTGACCGTCGCGGATTAGGTGAGCGATGGTGGGCATAATCTTAACCAGCTCTTCCAGAGCCCGGGAGGCCCCCAAGACGCTTTTAGCTTCTACCCAGTGGCCGAGGAGCATGATGACGATTAAGGTGGCCAGCTCCCAGAAAAAATCGTGACCGCGGATGAAAAAGACTGTGGCACTGGAGTAGAGAAAGGCCACGGTGATGGCTGTACCGATGAGCGTCATCATCCCGGGCTGGCGACCTTTGAGCTCTTCTACCGCACCTGTGAGGAAGGGCCAGCCGCCATATAAGAAGATGAGGGACGAGAGAGCGAACAAGATGTAAGGGTTGAAGGGGAGCGTGAGGCGGAAACCGAGCCATGTTTGAATCATTTCGGAGAGGAGAAGAACAGGGATAGTCAGAATCAGAGAAATCCAGAACCGCTTGCGGAAGGCTTCTATGTGGTGGCTGTGGTCGTGCGGAGGGTGGCCAGGGTGGTGAGCAGCATGGTGGTCAGCATGGTGGGCAGCATGGTGGGCATGACCAGAGTGGGCGTCATGAGCATGAGCTTCGTGGAGGTGCTCAGTCTGAATTTTATGGTCCTCATTGGCTTCGTCAGCGTGGTGGGTGTTGTTGGTGTGGTTCATATGATTCTCGTGAGCCGGGCTTTCTGGATGGCCAGCGTGATGGTGCTCAGTCTCTGGGTTATGGGTATCGTGCGTCCCCATTTTGGGCCTCCTTTATCTTTAATAAGTTGCCCTATGTATTATACCCCCAAAAAAACGGGAGATACTATACTCATTCACTAATTTTCCTTCCTCAAAAGAATGGGGGACACGAACTGTTTCAGAGAGAATGGACTTTAATAGCGTACTGCTCAGGAAACAGTTCATGTCCCCGGTAAAGGCATCATGTGCTCCACCAGAAACGTCATCCCCAGAAAGAGCGACATATTCCCAGGCAAGGGGTCATGCCCTGATAGAAACGGAAACGGAAATATTGCCTTCCTAAAAACTGAAATAGAGATAATTATAAAAAATATTGAAATATTTCCTTGACAGAAGGAAAAAAGTTCATTAAACTTTCCTTGCTGAAATGAAAGATATAATAAAATCAATAATCCGCAGCTTCCATACTGGTTTGCTTCCCCAAATCATAAAAAGAGATTTGGGCTTGCCCTTAGGCTCTAAAAAGATAATCACTGTTACTGGGCCAAGAAGAGCTGGGAAAACTTATCTCTTATTTCAGCATATAAATCAGCTCATAGAATCTGGTGTTCCCAAAGAAAAAATACTCTATTTTAACTTTGAAGACGAACGAGTAGAACTGTCTACGCCGACCCTGGATTTGGTTCTTCAGTCTTACAGAGAACTCTACCCGGAGATAAACCTTAGAGAGACCTATTTTTTCTTTGATGAAATTCAGAATATTGAAGGCTGGGAAAGGTTTGTCAGAAGAGTCTATGATTCTGTTACCAATAATATCTTCTTAACTGGTTCAAATTCTAAGCTTTTTGGCGAAGAAATTGCGACTTCTTTACGGGGAAGGACCATAAGATATGAGGTTTTTCCACTAAGTTTCAAGGAGTTTATCCGATTTAAAAGCTTTGATTTCGAGGTGGAGAAAGATTTTTATAGCACTGATAAAAAGGCCATGCTTATTAAATATTTTAATGAATACATGATTTATGGGGGCTTTCCAGAGGTTGTTTTCCTGGATGAAATGATAAAAGTCAAGGCCCTGCAGGAATACTTTGAGGTAATGATATATCGTGATTTGGCTGAGCGCTATAAAATTAGAGATACGTTAGTTCTAAAATATTTCTTGAAAAGGCTTACAGAAAACGCGGCCAGGTTCTTTTCTGTTCATAAGATTTACCGTGAGCTGAAATCACTGGAGTTAACGGTAGGGAAGGATACGCTTTATAGATATCTTGAACAGGCAGAAGCGGCTTACATCATAAGGTTGTTAAGAAAGCATTATAAATCGGTGAGCAAGGCTGAGCTGGGGGAGAAAAAAGTATATCTTATAGATAGCGGACTTTTAAGTAGCCTCAGGTTTATGGAAAATAAAGATTACGGCGTGCTGCTGGAAAATACTATTTTTAAAGAAATTCATTCGTTGAGCAATAAAATAGTCTGTTTTAAAGAAAAGAAAGAATGTGACTTTATAATAAATAATAGCAAGGCTATCCAGGTGTGTTTTGATATAAGCGATCCTGAAACTTTAAAAAGAGAAAAAGCGGGGCTGATGGAAGCCTGTAAATATTTTAATTTAAAAGAAGGTTACATAATAACTTATGACCAAAAAGATGAAATAAAGGAAAATGGCCTTACCATTTATATAATCCCCGGATACGAATTTGTTCTGAAAATGGGGAATGTCCTATGAAAATGTGAAAATGGGGACACCATCTATATTTCCTATTTTTTGGAATTTGACTTCTGGTTCCCTGTACGATACTACTTAATGGCCATTTTGGTTCCCTTTGTGATACCGGGAGGAAGAAAACGGGGAAACAGAAACGGGGGACGCCCTACGCATTCCCCAATTTTCTCGAGGAGAGCGGGCGAAGTAGAGGGACACCTTACACCGGAAATAAGAGACCTTATTTTTTAAGCTCTTCTTTGCTTATACCAGCCTGCCTGAGAATTTCAAGCAGCGTTCCCTTCGGTAGATCTTTCCTATGAAAAGGCACAACCACTCTTTTCCCTGTCGTTGGGTTGATATAGAGCTGATGGCTTCCCTTGCTCCTGTCCAGAATAAAACCTTTCTTTTTAAGCAGCTTGATGACGGCTTCAGCAGTGAGCGTGGGAAGCTTAGGCATTGGCTTTGATGGTGAGGGTATATTCTAATACCCCATCTTCTGTTGGTATTTCTTCTCCGTGGGCTTTTAAGCTTTCTATGTAAAGTTCAATGGCTTCTTTGGCCATGTTGATGGCTTCTTCTATTGTGGCTCCGTAGGTTACACATCCGGGTAAGGAGGGAACAGTTACTGTATAGCCCCCCTCTGGTTCCTTCCTTAGCGTGATTTTGTATCTTAATAACCTCATTTTTCGCCTCT
>JBBIRN010000011.1:7721-19978 GCA_037441785.1 Candidatus Aminicenantota bacterium
ATGATAGCTAAATGGAAAATTATTTCAAGCTTAGAAAAAAATGGGGAGGAGAAAATGGGGATATAATCTATATTTCCTATTTTTTGGAATTTGACTTCTGATTCCCCGTACGATACCGCTTTATGGCCATTTTGGTTCCCTTTGTGATACCGGGAGGAAGAAAACGTGGTAAAAACGGAGGAGACGAATCGTTTAGGAGAGAGAGAAGAATTTAATAGTGGATTGCTCAAGAAACATGAAATTTGGAACACGAACTATTTCAGAGAGAATAGACTTTAATAGCGCACTGCTCAAGAAACAGTTCATGTCGCCAGAAAAGGTATCATGTCACCGTTAGAGCATTACCCAGGGGATAGCGAATATGTTGGAGGCAAGCTTCTGAATGTCGCTTCCGGTGTAAATCACTATGCCACCTGCGGCTTGCGGATTCATCCTCAGAAAATAAAAAAGATTCTGGAGATCAGCATACTGAACCTTATTGCTCATTTTTACTTCCAGCGGCAGAATGACCCTTCCATACTCAAGTATAAAATCAACTTCTTTTCCCTCTTTCGTTCTCCAGAAATAGACATTCATTCCATAAATCTCGGCCAGACACAGCAAATTTAGCAAAATCAAGCTTTCAAACAGGTTCCCTTTAAATTTCTCATCCATGGCGGATGGGTCTTTGTAACCTGCCAGGTGAGCTGCCAGGCCAGGGTCAATGAAATATCCTTTGGGTGTTTTGGTAATGCTTTTTGATTTTATCTTGGTGAACGGCCTCAGGCGAACAAACAAATTTGAAGCTTCCAAAAGATTCAGGTATCTGTGCACCGTGGGCTGGCTAATCCCCGTATCGCGGGAGATGCCTGACTGATCCACGAGCGAAGCAGTTCTTAAAGCCAGAAGTTGCATGACCGCCCTGAAATCGGTTAGGGAAGCGACCTGAGTCAAGTCGCGAAGGTCTCGTTCTAAATAAGTTTTTATATAACCGTCCCACCACATAGAAATTTCTTCAGAAGACTCTGGCTTAAATTCCAGAACCGGAGGCAAGAAGCCACGAAAAAGAACCGGCGTGAGCGACGGGGGGTTAGAAACTATTTCTTTTTCTTGCGGATAAATTTTCTTGAACATCTTTAACAGCCACTCGGGTTTCTGGCGGCCCTGGTATTCGGAATAGGTGAAAGGGAATAGGGTATGGTAGGTGGCGCGGCCAGCTAAGGTTTCAGAAATGCTTTTTAAGAGCAGAAGATTGGCTGAGCCAGAGAGGACGAACCGACGCCCCTTTTCTGTGTCGCTGTCAACGGCCTGTTTTATGGAATGAAGGAGCTTGGGGAGGCGCTGGGCTTCGTCAATGATGATATTTCGGGCCGAGGAAATAATCGGAGATGGGTCTTTTTGAGCCTGGGCCAAGACATCTAAGTCATCCAGGCTGAAGTATTTATAGGTTTTGAATATCGGTTCGTTCATAAGAAGGGTGGTTTTTCCGGTTTGACGGGCACCTGTAAGAATCAGGACGCTGCTTACCTTGAGAGACTTTTTTAGCTTTTCGGCCAGCCACCTTTCTTTGTACATATTATTCACCTTATGAATAAATTTTATTCATAGCTTGAATAAATTATACAACAAACTTGAGAAATAGCAAGGGGAAAAAATGGGGACATGGAGAACGGGGGACAGAAAACGTGGGACACCATACTCATTCGCTGATTTTTCCCCGAGGATGACACGAAGAGTCCAGAAACAGGGGCGCCAACAGGGGACGCAGAAGAAATGGTGGCACCAGCGAACGGGGAAAAGAAGCCTTTTATTGAGCTGGGGCACGAACTACTTTTAGCAAGATGAAGAAGTCCAAATTCAGGCAGAAAGCAGTTCATGTCCCCTGATGAGAAATTGGTGGAGCGGAGCGGGGCTTTTCCCTATAATTATATTCTGTGATTTCGCCATGCCTTTAGCGGGCTTCCTTAACCGATTCATAAAGGGAAGTTCTTTAGAGGAGAGAACAAAATTATGACGCCAAACCGCATGGCCCACAGGATAAGCTAATAAAGCGGGATAAGAGATTGGACCCTAAAGGAAAAACGGAGGCAGAAAAAAATGGTAACGGAGAATAAAATGAAACCAGGAAATCACACCCCTTGCTTTTTTAAGTTGAAACCATTTGTGTCTTTTCTGACAGTCTTCAGCTTTCTGCTGCTGGCTTTTTCCGGCTTTATCCTCTACATCCGCCCTGAGGGTAGCCTGGCCCGCTGGATCGGATGGCAGGCCATCGGCCTGGATAAGAGCGGCTGGGAGGGAGTGCACATTATTTTCTGCGCTCTGTTTGTGCTGGCCGGCCTGACGCATCTGGTGCTGAATTTTAAGGCCATAGTTGTATACCTGACGAGCGGGATTGATAATTCGCGCCGGAATTTACCTGAGATGGTTTTGGCCTCGGTGGTGGTTGTGGCCCTGCTGCTTACGGCGGTCGGGAAGCTCCCGCCTTCATCTTGGTTGATGAAAGGCCGGGTTGCCTTTAAAAACAACCCCCGGGCGCTTAAAGTGGAAATGCCCGCGCCTGATTTTGAGAAGCGCTCGCTGAGGGAGGCAACCGAACAGCTCGGCAGGTCGCTGGAAAGTGTGGTCCAGGATCTGGAAAGGCAAGGGCTTAAGGGCGTCAGCCCTGACATCACGCTGGAAAAGCTCGCCCGCCAGAACCAGATGTCTCCTCAGGACGTTTATCTTCTTATACGATGACTTCTCCAAAGCTTTAATCTTCACTCAATGAAATAATTATTTTTTGACCGACCTGATGGCGCTGTTATCCTGGCTGAGTTTTTTGGTTCATCTGTTTTAATGGCTTGTTTTTTTGTATAATTGCCAGCATGAGTGCTGCGTTGATAATCGCCATTGGATTTCTGGCCGGAATTTTCTCGGGGCTATTCGGCATAGGCGGCGGGATAATCATGGTGCCGGCTATGGTCCTCCTGGCTCATTTCCCGCTGGTTAAAGCCACGGGGACATCACTGGCGGCGATACTGCTGCCGGTGGGGATTTTTGGAGTGATGGCCTATTACCGAGCCAGGTTGATTGATATCCGCGCCTCGGTCTTGATTGCTTCGGGCCTGGTGATTTCAGTGGTGGTGGGGGCCTGGCTTGCTCATAGCTTACCGGCTGATGTTATGCGCAAGCTTTACGCCCTTTTCTGCCTTTACGTGAGCTGGACTTTTATTCAGCCGCTGGACATAGTTAAAAAATTTTTAGCCAGTAGAAAAAAGACGAAAGAAAGAGAAGGTGAGCCCGGGGGAAATTTATCAGCAACACGGAAGCAGGTATGGTCGCACGGGCAGGAGCTGTTGCAGGGCCAGGCGCAGGAGCAAACTCAGACTCAGGCGAAGTCTCAAGTGAATAGCCAGGGCCATCAGCAGCAGCCATCGCTGCCGGAGGGGCAGGCCCATTCTCACGCCCAGGCTGAATCCGCCGCTCAACCCGCAAACGCCGCTCTAGCACACCTCCGCGTCCCTAACGTCCCTAACCCGAGGCCGCATTTTCTGGCCCTTGTGGGAGTGGGGCTGGTAGCTGGCGTCATGGCTGGAATGTTTGGCATCGGCGGCGGTAACATCATCGTGCCGTTTTTGATCCTTTTTTTCCATTACCCGCCGAAAAGGGCCATCGCCACCTCGCTGGGAGCGTTGCTGGCGCCCGTGGGCTTACCAGGGGTGATTTATTATTATAAAGCCGGAACACTGGACATAAGGGTGGCGGCCCTGCTGGCTTTGGGGCTGCTTCTGGGGACGGTATTCGGGGCGCGAATTAACATCAAAACCCCGAGCCGCCTGGTCAAGATGCTTTATGGTTTGTTTCTTATTTTTGTGGCCGCCCGCTTCCTATTTTTTTAAAGCGCGGACAACGCGCCAGGAGGCCCGGCCATCCCCAAAAGGATTTCGCCTACGCAGCCCGCGCCGGAATTCACTGCTTTCCACTTCTTTTAACAATCGCAGAGCCAGTTTTTCTATATTTTCAGCTTTAGTCCCGCCTATCCAGGCCACGCCGGCTTCCACGGCTTCTGGCCTCTCGGTCTTCTCCCTCATCACCACCACCGGCACTCCCAGCGAAGGTGCTTCTTCCTGAATACCGCCCGAGTCAGTCATGATCAGGCTGGCTTCCCGCATCATCCTGACAAAGGTCAGGTAATCCACGGGCTCAACCAGCCAGATCCGTTCATGCCCGCCAAGCTCTCTGAGCACCACCCGCCTGACTTCCGGGTTGAGGTGCACCGGGAAAACCACCTCTGCCTCAGGAATTTTCTCCACCACCCGTAGAATCGCCCGACAGATTTCTTCCAGCCCGCGACCAAAGCTCTCTCTGCGGTGGGCGGTCACCAGAATCAGCTTGGATTTTGCCGGGTTTCCTGGCCTTCCTGGCCTTCCCGGCCTTCCTGGCCCAGTTTTTCTGGCTTCTTTTCTTTCCAGACTTGGTGCTCTTTCTGCGCTCCCTCTGCCGAAAGCCTCTGCCTTAGCTCTGCCGAAAGCTTCGTCACCAGCCCCGTCCCCGGCTTTCCCTTCTGCCCCGCCACCGGCTCTGGCATCTGGCTCCTTCACCCCATCACCACTTCCAGCGCTAATCCGTTTAACCGAGCTGCGCCAGTCCCATTTTTCACCCTCAACCTTTTTTAAAATCATCTTCAAAGCATCAACCACCGTGTTTCCCGTGACCAGCACTCGCTCCGGGCTTATACCTTCAGCCAGCAGATTTTTTCTGGCTCTCTCGGTCGGGGCAAAGTTCAAATCCGCCAGCGGGCTGATGAGCCGGCGGTTGATTTCTTCCGGAAAGGGGTTGAACCTGTCTTCCGTTCTGAGCCCGGCTTCCACGTGTCCGACTTTCACCCGGGAATAAAAAGCAGCCAGGGCGGCCGCCAAAGCAGAAGTGGTATCACCCTGCACCAGAACCCAGTCCGGTTTCTCCACGCTCAATATCTTTTTCATTCCCAGCAACACTTTGCCAGCCACATCAGCCAGGTGCTGGTTGGGTTCCATGACCCTCAGGTCATAATCTGGCTTCAGGTCAAACACTTTAAGGAAAGGTTCCACCATTTCCCGGTGCTGGCCCGTCAGACAGACCAGCGGGGCAAAGGTTACGGATGTAGAGGTCCGTTTCTTCTTGGTCGGGTCAGGTTTTTTCCCCTCGCCAGACGATTTTAGAGCGTGGATGACTGGCGCCAGCTTGATGACTTCTGGCCTGGTACCCATAACTACCAGAACTTTAATTTTTTTGCTTTGAGCTGCGGTCATTTTCAGTCTGCCTTTTTAATTTCGTTAATAGTTTGCATTAATACTTGCCTTTTTAAAACTCATAAATTTTAAAATTTTGCCCTGGCCATTTTCTGTTTTTTTATTTTTTTCCAGCCTGCGATAGTTTTTGACTTTTTATGGATAAATTTCGCCAAAAAAAAGAATAAACAGGGTCAAAATGTCCAGGCCGCATCTTGCTTTATTTTACTAAAAATGCTCCGCCTTTACACTCCAAAATCCCAATATTTGGCTGTCCACCCCGCCGCTCCCAGATACTGCCCCTTAGACTGGATGCCATGTCCTAAGCTGAAAGAGATTTATTTTTGACCATCTCCCCCGATTTTGATAGAATGTTAACAACTCCAGGGCGTTTCGTGATGAAAAGCGCAGCCAGGTTGGGACGTTCAGTTTCAGGCAGACGGAAGGGCAAAATAGCGTGGCCGGCGCAGTTGCCTGGTTCATCTTAGATTCTGGTGTTATTTAAATAAGGAAAAGGAAGCAAAATTAACATGGTTAGCCCTGATTATGGTGCCTTTTTAAATTTCGTTTATAAAGCCTGGGTTTTCTTCAGGTATGTTTTTATCGTTCTGGTGGTGGCTTTTTCCTTCGGTGGCTTGAATGATTTCTTCGTGGACATTTACTACTGGGGACGCCAGCTCTACCGCCGTCTGTTCAAGAAAAAACTGATTAAGCCGCTCACTCTTGAACAGCTGAGGTCAGTAGAGGAAAAAAATATCGCCATGGTCATCCCGGCCTGGAAGGAGGCCGGGGTCATCAAGAGCATGCTGCTCAACACCCTGAACACCATTGATTACGACAATTATTTCATCTTTGTCGGCTGTTATCCCAACGACCCTGAAACGCAGGCTGAGGTGGACCAGGTGGCGGAAGTTTATCCCCGCGTGATTAAAGTTGTGAACTCCAAGCCGGGTCCCACCACCAAGGCTGATAACCTCAACGAAATTTACCGCGGGCTCTGTGCCTTTGAAGAAAAAGCTGGTTTTAAGTTTGACCTTGTGGTGCTGAGCGATTCAGAGGATATCCATCACCCGCTGTCTTTCAAGCTGTTCAACTACCTGATGCCCCGCTTTGAAATGATTCAGATTCCGATTATTCCGCTGGAAAATCCCTGGCACAGCTTTGTCGGCGGGGTTTACCAGGATGAGTTTGCTGAGATGCACCAGAAGGAGCTCATCGTGCGGGAAAAGATCGCCCGCATTTTGCCTTCAGCCGGGACCAGCACGGCTTTCTGGCGGGAAAGCCTGCGGAAGCTTGACCCGGAGAATACGGGACAGGTGTTTAACCCCAAAACCCTGACCGAGGATTACGAAATCGGCATAAGGCTGGGCAAGCTGGGGCTGCGGCAGATTATCCTGTTGCAATGGGTAGAACGTCTGGTGACCAGGCCCGGGAAAGCCAGGCCGAAGAAGGTCAAAGAGCTGGTGGCCACGCGCGCCTTTTTCTTGACCGAGTTCCGCAAGGCGGTGCGGCAGCGGGCGCGCTGGGTTTATGGCATCGCCTGGCAGGGGCTGAAGAACATTGGCTGGGACCGCAACCTTAAAATAAGCTACACACTGCTGCGCGACCGCCTGGCCTTTTTCACCAACTTTCTGTATTTTTTTGGCTACCTGCTCATATTTTACATTCTGCTGGTGATGGGCATCAGGATTTTCCGGCCCGATTTTTATGTGCCGGCGCTCGTCCGTCATGATGAAATCTGGTGGAAGCTGGCGCTGCTGGTGCTATTCTTCCTGGTGTGGCGGTTGCTCATGCGCTTTATCTTTGTGGGCAAGATCTACGGAATCGGCACGGCCGCTTTGACGCCGATAAGGATTGTGGTGGGCAACGTGCTGAATTTTGCTTCTTCCAGCCTGGCCTTGCTCTGGCTCATCCGGGCCCTTTCCACCAAGAGGGAACAGACCTGGATTAAAACCGAGCATAAATTTCCGGCGGAAGAACTGGCGCCGTTTCACCGGAAGATTGGCGACCTGTTGCTCAGCCGGCACCTGATTACTGCCAAACAGTTGGAGCAGGCGGTAAAAATCCAGCAGAAGAGCCGGCCAAAAAAGAGGCTGGGGCAGATTTTGTTAGAGCTTGGTTATATCACCGAAGAGGATCTGGCCGCCTCGCTGGCTACTCAGCGCAAGTGGACCTTTATTGAGATTGACCCGTTTGCCGTGGAGCCGCGAGCTCTGGAATTGGTGCCCAGGTGGATGGCAGAGCGCTACCGCATTTTTCCGCTGGCCTATGAGGACGGAGTTTTGCACCTGGCCATTGACCGCCTAGACCTGGGGCTGCTCCAGAGTAGCCTGGAAGATGCTTTAGGCCTCCGCATAAAATTCAGCCTGACCACACCGTTTGATATTGATTATGCCATTGAGAAAGCATATTCGGAGGAGTATGAGAAGGTTCAGCGTGGGAAGAGGCTGGGCGAGCTGCTGCTGAAGGACGGCGTGATAACGCAGGAGCAATTGCAGACCGCCCTGCGGAGGCAGAAGAGAACTGGCGAAAGCCTGGGCGAGATTCTGCTGGATGAGCGGATGATTGAAGAAGAAGTGCTGGCCGCCTACCTGGAAAAGCAGCGGGAAGAAGCTAAGGGAGAGAAGTAGGGGGAAGTAGGGAGAAGTAGAGGGAAATAGAGTGAAGCAGAGGGAGAAAGAATTGGGTCGCTTCTGTCAGGTATAGGAGTGGAGGATGATGGATAAGGCGATGATGGATAAGGCGGGCGAATGACAGGCAGAATAATTGTGGAGAGAATTGGAAAATAATTTACTGAGAGTAAAGTGGGTGAGGGACGAAAAAATTGAGCCAGGAAAAAATGAGTTAAGAAAGCCAGCGCAAAAACAAGGGCAAAAACGAAAAGGAAAGGGCTAAAAGGAAGGAACAAAAAGGAAAGGACGAAAAGGAAAGAGCGAAAAGGGAAAAGACAGTTAGAGGACAAATAAGGAAAATAAAAAAGGGAAAGAAAACGGAACGCAAAATAAGATAGATAAATGAAGGAATAAAGGAAAAAGGAATAAAAGAGCTAAAGGAAGCAAAGCAAGCAAAAAATAAAGGGAAAAAAATGAAAGAAAAATCAGGAAGATTAAGTCGGCAGCGCAAGCCCCAAAAACCGGGCTGGATAAGCTGGCTCTGGGTGGCCGGGCTGTTGCTGTTTTTCGGGCTGGCGGGTGTGCCCCAGAGCCTGGCCCAGGTCGGCCATCTGGCCCCGCAGTTTGGCTTTGAGGGCTATGGTGGGTCTAATCAGCTGACTATTTTCAGCCCCTGGGCTGGAGCGAGGCTCGGGCTGTCTAATCATGCTTCTTTTATTCTGCGCGCTCATTACAGCCGCTTTGGTTATGAATACTGGGGCAGTGATGGTCTGGGCGGGCAGGTTAAAAAGGACTTCAGGGCTGACATCGGCCGGATGTCGGGTTCTTTTTACCTGGAAGGACATGGTTTGACCGGTTATGTGAGCTTCTCCTACCTGATTGGCTCTAAAGATTATAACGGCTATGCTCTGGACAGCGGGCTGGAATGGAAGTTTAGTGCCCGGGCGGCAGCGCTGGTGTCGGTTTACGGGATAAGAGAAAAATCTAATTTGTGGCATCCGGAAGAACCGCGGAGATGGATAAATACCTATTCTCTGAGGCTGGGAACCAGAGTCTGGATTTTCCCGCAGCTGGCCATAAATCCCAACGTTTATTTCATAAGGAATTCAGAGAAGGTGAAATCTTCGGCCTATTCGGTGGGGCTGGTCTACACGCCGCAGTGGTGGCTGGCTCTGACCGCTTATTATTTTCGTTATGGTGAAGCCGCCTTTTACGTCTTCCACGGCAACTATTTTAGCCTCGGGGTGAATTTTTATTTTTGATGCTATAATTAGGCCGTGGAGAAAAGGAAAAGACTGAAAAGAGTGCTGGTCGGGATGAGCGGCGGGGTGGACTCGTCTGTAGCGGCCCTGCTGCTGAAACGGGCTGGCTTTGAAGTAATCGGCGTGACCATGAAGGTGACCCCGGCTGGCGGCGCGGGGCGGGTTTATGACGGTTCTAATCTAGCGCTAGGGGGGCAATCAGAAAAAACCGAGAAGCAAGGGCTTGACAGAAGAAATTTGCTGCCTTATCAAAATTTAAACGAGCCTGCGGCGGCAAAAACTGCGGGAAGTAAAGCTAAAGTTACGGGAAGTAAAGCTAAAGTTAAAAGCAGAGCTGAAGCCGAGGCCGGAGTCGGGGCCGGGGCTAAAGCGGGGCAAACAGGGGTATCTTCTGGCGATTCAGATTTGGGCCCTGGTCAGAGAGACGGCACTTCGCTCGTTTCCGCGGCCGCGAGGCCTGGCTTCCAGCAGATTTCTCATGAGGGGCGGAGGCTGGCCTGCTTCGGCGATGATGAAGAGGAAGAGATAAGAGAAGCAGAGGCCGTGGCCAGGCACATTGGCATTCCCTTTTATGTGGTGGACCTCAGCCGGGAATACGAAGAGCGCATCCTGAGTTATTTTAGAAACGAATATGCCCGCGGCCGCACGCCCAATCCCTGCGTCAGGTGTAATGCGGAAATTAAGTTCGGGCTGCTGCTTGAAGCCTGCCGGAAGCTGGGTGTTGATTACGACTATTTTGCCACCGGCCATTACGCTCGGGTGAGGTATGAGAAGGCGGCTGGCCGCTGGTGGCTGCTTAAGGGCCGCGACCTGAGCAAAGACCAGTCGTATTTTCTGTCGCTGCTGAGTCAGGAGCAGCTCAGCCGGGCGCTATTTCCGCTCGGGGAGCTGAGCAAAAGCGAGGTGCGGCAAATAGCGCGGGAGGCAGGCCTTCCGGTGAGCGAAAAAGAAGAAAGCCAGGATTTTTACGCTGGAAATTACCGCGAGTTGCTGGGACCGGGCAAGCCCGGCTACATCAAAGACCTGAGTGGCCGGGTGCTGGGCGAGCATGAGGGCATTGAGAACTTTACCATCGGTCAGCGCCGAGGCCTGGGAGTCAGCAGCACGGGTCGGCTTTATGTGGTGAAGATTGAGCCGGAAACCGGTACGGTGTACGTGGGCGAGGAAAAGGATTTGCTGACCCAGCGTTTCCGGGTTGAAGGAGTGAACTGGATTGCCCGGGTGCCGCAGGCAGGTGAAGAGGTGGAGGCGACAGTCAAAGTGCGCTACAAATCGCCGGAGCTGAACTGCCGAATTGTTACCGGAGGGGCAAGGGAGACGGGAGAGGTTGAGGCGGAATCGGGAGAAGCGGAAGCAAGAGAGATGGAAGCTGATGTTGCCGGTGGCGGTAATAAAAGTAAAACTGATTCAGACCGTAAGGGCCAGCGGGTCAAGTTGACCGGCAAGGCTAATGCGGCCGGTAGAGTTGCTGAGGCAAAAAAAATTCTTGAAGGGACTCCTGAAGGAGCTGAGTCAGCGCGTGTTGAGGCGACGGCTTTAGCTGAGGCGGTGAGTGAGGTTGAGGTGGTGCTCCTTTCTCCTTACAAAGCCATCACACCGGGGCAGGTGGCAGTTTTTTACGACGGCGAGGTCGTACTCGGCGCCGGCTTCATTTCCTGATAATATAACCTGAGGGCCATTTATCTAATTTAAACGTAACGGTTACCCAAAAAGTTTGGGAAAGTTTTTCGCCTTCAATTTCCAGCGCCTTGTAAACCCATTGTTTAACAGCCTGCACAGCTGCAGCTGCCAGCAGTGGGTGCGGAGCTTCCAGGACCTTGATTTGAGAAACGGCTCCATTCAGGTCAGTTTTACATTCAAGGATGACGACACCCTGGGCATTTATTTTTCGAGCTGCTTCGGGATAGATGGGCTCAACCCTGTGTATAAGTTTTGGAGGGGATATGAAAGCCTCTTTGCCTACTACGTCTGGATGGAAACAGCAAAAATAGGCAGTATTATCAGCAGCCATTAGACCAACTACCAGAAAACCATCTTTTGGGAAATCAAGAAGAGAAGAAAATTCCAGCAGTTCCGGTTTTTTGGTGTCAATAGATGTTGCTTGCCAGGGGGTGAAAGAGTTCGTGGTGTGAATATTAAGCTGGAGCTGAAGGGCTGGGGGCTTAGATGGGTCCGGATTGATAAGCGAAATCCAGTGTTTTCGGCCGTCTGTGGTGAAAAAGCCGGTCTGAGGGACATCCGAAGCTTCTGTTCCGTACAAAAAATATCCTCGCAGCCCGGGAATCTCTGGGCCTGGCGGTAGTGGAAATTTCTGATTTTCTCCTTTTTTGTTCTGGTTCTCCTCTTTGTTTGGGGTGTTATTTGACCAGGTTAGAAGATAGGTGCCTTGCTTCAAAACCTTGGTGTAGTCTACTGAAAACTTATTTTGAATCTCACTTCGCAGCTGATCAAACTCAGAAACGGGGAAGGTACCGGTGTAAAAAACTCGTAAACCGGCAGAGGAATTAGAGATGGTAGCGGGGGTTGTGGAGGTAGAGTTGGTGGCGGTAGTAGCGGAGGCGGCTGAGGTGGTAGGGGCGGTGGCGCTGGCTATAGCCGCCGCTGATTCAGGTTTCAATAAGGCTTCTAACAGCCAGAAACGCAGGCGGGTCACTCTGATAGGCTTCTGAGTGTCATCTTCAGGGGAAGAGATGGAAGGAGAGGGGAGGGCAGAAGAGGAAAGGGAAGGAGAGGGGAGGGTAGGAGAGGGAAGGGCAGGAAAGGGAAGGGAGGCACAGGCAGGGAGTGTGGAAAGTGTATTTTCAGAGAAAGTTTTATCAAAAAAAGTCTTGTCAGGAAAGGCGCTTGTCGCTTCAGAAAAAGAGGTGGAGCTAAAAAGAAAAATCAGAGTGGAAATCAGGGTAAACGCCAGAATTAAAAACCGCCTGGTGAAAAAGCACGCCCAGGAGCGGCTAAGGCTTTTGCTTTTGTGGTTTCCCCGGAATTTAACCGCTGCGCAAGCTGAAGGGCGAAAATAAAAATAAATAGTTTTTAGCCACGCTAATTCTGACATCTCAAACTTCTCCCTTCTTAATTTTTGCTGGCGAAAAAATATTATTAATTTTAAAAAAGCATTAGAAAATCTGGATAAAAAGGAAAATATAGACTATTATGTA
>JBBIRN010000012.1:0-1706 GCA_037441785.1 Candidatus Aminicenantota bacterium
AATTTTTTCCTGCTCCGGACCGAAACCGGGAAGAAAAGGAGCCAGCTTTTTAAATTCGGGCAGATAAGGAATTTTCTGTTCTATGGCCCGCAGCAGAACCAAACGCTCCGGGCTCCGCAGATATTTCAGGGGCTGCATCCAGAGAAGCGGCTGGTTCAAACGCCGGGAAAGCCATTCAGCCCCCTCCAAATTCCCCAGCTCGCACCCCAGATAAAAATCTTCCGGAATTTTTTCCTGAATCTTTCGGCCTGCGCTCACCCACTCTTCCAGGGCGTATTCAGCCGCAGGCAGCTTTCCCGGCAGAAGGAAAACAGTCACCAGACCTTCTGGTTCCAGAAATTGCCTCCGGTTAAAAATTTCCAGCAGGCGGTAGTAGCCTTTTTTCCCCTTGATCAGAAAAACATAGCGGCTGCCCCGGACAGGAAAATCAAGTTCCAGCTCGCAGCCGAAGATGGGCTTGAAGCTCCGGCCTTCAGTCAGGGCTTTCCATTTGCCCCAGCCGTAAAAAGCACCTAGGTCAGTCAGAGCCACCGCTGGCAGCCGGTTTCTTTCGGCAAACTGCACCAGCTCTTCTACGGTGCTACTGCCTTCGCCCCGGCTGTACACCGAATGCACCCTTAAAGGAACCAACATCACCTACTCCCGCCTTTACCTCCTCACCTGGTCAATGAAGCGGTCTTCAGGACAAAGCCGCGGCTGCGGTCTTCCTCATAGACTTCACTCAGCATTTTCTCCCGCACCGTCAGCAGCGCGTTGAAACCGTACTTTTCCCGCACCCGGTCTAAAGCCTGACACAGGCGCTCTTCCCGCTCCGAGTAAAGCTCAAAAAGGGAAAGATGCCGCTCCTCCACCAGCTCACTGCCCTTAACCCCCACCAGCCGCAGAGCCAGGCGCGAGCCTTCCCACAGTTCCAGAAAGAGCTCCTCTGCCACCCGGTAAATCCGGTTGGTTTCCTGAACCGGCATCCCCAGCACCCGGCGTTTGCTCACGGTCTTAAAATCCGAGTAGCGGGCTTTAACTTCCACCACCCGGGCATAATACTTCTCCTGCCGCAGGCTCAAAGCCAGACGGTCGCAGAGATAAGCTAAATGCGCCAGCAGCAGGTCCCGGTCCCAGATGTCCTGAAGGAAAGTGGTCTCGCGCGAAAATGATTTGGGCTTCTCCCGGACAGCCAGCGGTCTAAAGTCTACACCCCGCGACAGAAGGTAAAGCTCATCGCCCATCACTCCAAAAAGCGAGCGCAGCGTTCCGAGCGGCACTCGCCACAGGTCAGCTATCTTATGGACGTTGAGCAAGCGGAGCATCACCTGCGCCCTGGGCCCGATGCCCGGGATTTCCGAGATGTCCAGCTCCCTGAGAAATTCCTGCTCTTCTCCAGGCGGCAGCTCAAAAAAGCCGCCGGGCTTGGCTTTCCTGGTGGCCAACTTGGCCAGGATCTTGTTGGAGGCCGCGCCCACCGAAACGCCCAGTCCCAGCTCTTTTTCCACCCGGTTTTTAATTTCCCTGGCCACTTCGCTAAAAGAAGGATAAAGATGACCGCAGCGGGTAAACTCCAGGTAGGCTTCGTCAAGTGAGGCTTCTTCCACGTCTGGCGTGTACTCGTGGAGAATCTGGAAGAATTTTTCGGAGAAAGCCTGGTAGATATGGTAATTGCCGCGGACAAAAACAGCCTGCGGGCAGAGCTTGTAGCACTGGCGAAGCGGCAT
>JBBIRN010000012.1:1725-19418 GCA_037441785.1 Candidatus Aminicenantota bacterium
GCCAGAATGAACGCCGTATTTTCGGGCCTCATACGAACAGGTAGAAGCCACCCCGCGCTCGTGCGGCAGTCCGCCGACCACCACCGGCTTTCCTTTAAGAGCGGGATTCAACAGAACTTCAACCGAAGCAAAAAAAGCATCTAGGTCCACGTGGACAACGTAGCGTCTTTTCTGAAAAGAGGAAGGTTGAGACTTTGGCCACCACATCGTTTTTCCCCGAAAAGTTAGAATCAGTATTTGCGGATGACGCCGACCACCCGGCCGACGATTCGCGCTTCCTTAACCTCAATCGGTTTAAAAGCCTGGTTTTCCGGCACCAAAAGCACCCGGTCCTTTTCCCGGCGCAGGCGTTTTAAGGTGACCGAGCCGTCTTCGAGCAGAGCCACCACCATCTCGCCGGAGTTAGCCGTGTCGGTCCTTTCTATGACCACCAGGTCGCCGTCATCTATGTAAGCATCAATCATGCTCTTACCGGTAACTTTCAGGCAGAAAAGGTTGCCCCGTTTGCGGCCGGAAAACCAGGCTGGAACTTCCACCGTCTCGCCCAGGGTATCAAACATCTCCCGGGGCGTGCCGGCTGGCACCAGCCCGACCAGGGGCAAGCGCACGGCGTTAACCGCCTCTGGCATCTGCGTAAGGCGCACTTCCCCGCCTTCCCGCCGTAGGTAGCCTTTCTTTTCCAGGCTCAGCAGGTGCTTGAAAACAGCCGAGGGGTTGGCCAGGCCGACCATCTGGCCCAGCTCCCGGACGGTCGGGGCATAGCCGTGCTCCAGGATAAAATCCTGAATTTTTTCCAGAATTTCCTTCTGCCTTCCGGTTAAAGCCCTTTTTATTCTGTTAACCATTTTGTTCACCATTTATAAGATAATTCCGGGGTGGGGCTTTGTCAAGAGGTTTTTTTCAAAAAGCTTTGGCGCTAAGTCTCTTATCTCATTAGCGGGCTGTTCCATAATCCTCTTCTTCCATCCCCAAACACTTGGCTCTGGCCATTAAATTTTTTAAAATGAACCGTCAGAATAACCCTGGAAAAATAAACACGAATTAAAGTAAAATACCTAAAAGGCGGGTTGGCAATGAGGAAAGGGCAAAGAAAAATCTTTGGTTTTTTAATTCTAATTTTTATTGTGCAGACATGGTCATTTGGCCTGGAAGAGGGACAGAATAAAAGCCGCTGGCTGGCTGCTGGAAATGATAAAAATCTCTGGATTATTGATGTGGAGAGCAAGAAGGCCAATCAAATCCTTCATTTAGAATCGGAAAAAGAATACTTAGCTCATCTGGCCTGGCATCCATCAGCCAGGCAAATTGCTCTAAGTATAAGAACCAAAATAGATAATCCCTTTGACACTCCATCTTATCGCGTATTAATCAAGGACCTTGAAGGCAAAGATTTGCGGGAGATAAAGGGAACTGACTTTGCCGATTGGTCTCCTCAGGGAAGCTATTTCTACTATTACACCACCGGGTCTAATTCTGGCTATAATTCTCAAAAAGTTCAATTATTTAAGGCCGACGACCTGACCCCGGTTGGTGAGTTTTCTGACATCAGCTTCATTGATTTCAGCCCCGACGAGAAAAAAATTGCTCTGGGCAGAATAAAAGAGACAAACGATATTTTTAGCACTTTTTCTATTGAGATAAGAGAATTAGAAAATCGTCATTCCTGGAAGCTTGAAACTGAGGAAGGATATAAATCTTTCTTTTTTAGCCCTGATTCCAGGTGGGTTGTCTGCGATGAAGACATCTTTAATTTGGAAACAAAAGAAAAGGTGGCTCTTCCCGGCTATCCAGCCATCTTTTCTCCTGATGCCAGGTACCTGGCTCTGCTCTCGTCTGATGTTAAAGAAGCCATGATTTTTGAACTGGGGAAAAAAGAAATAATATGGTCCGGCGATTTTGAGCCTACTCCCACAGATATTTACTGCGGAGCAAATCTCAGCCGGAGAGCCAGGTTTTCTTCCGACGGCAAACTTTTCATTTACAACAGAAATTTCTGGCCACCCGATGTCATAATTGTAGAACTTGGCCAGCTAAAAGAAAGAACAATAAAACTGGAACTTTCGGAGCCGTTGGAATTGTCTACTTATCTCTCTCCTGACGGTCAATTTCTGGCCTTATTCAAAAATGGCTCTCTCTGGCTGTTTAACCTGGAAAACAATCAATACCTAAAAATAGCTGACCTGGGAATAAGAAATCTGACAAAATTTGAATGGGCACCCGCCCGGTAATAAAGATTTAATTCCTTCCTTCACGCCCCGTTAAAACACCAAAGGGTGGATAGTCTGGTATAAACAGCCCGTTTTCCAAATAAACCACTCCATAAATCCCGGAGCTAATTATTTGGTGGGGTCAATCACCCGGCCAAAGAAGAGTATTGCTCCTGTCCGCTTTTCCTGAATGAAGAAAATAAACGGGTGGTCAGCCCGGAAGACTTTTTTCATCAATACTGCCTTAGCTCCCATAATTATGCCCGTGGCGGCGGCCGCCTCTGTCCCCTCTTCATTGACCTCCACAAAAGCTTGATGTACCACTTCGGTAATATAAAGGTCAGGCTTACCGGTCATCCCGGAAAAATCTGCCCGCATTTCTGAGAAAGCGGTCGGCATCCCCATGCCGCCCAGAATCCCCTGTTCTCCACCCATTAGATACTTGGTCTCAAACTTGAACCTGGGCAAATAGACATCCACTTCTTCCTGGCACATGTCCTTCATCAAATCTTGGATTTTATCAGCCTTAAGATAAGGCTCAACTTCAGATAATTCATTTCTTGGCAATAAAATCAGCATGGACAGCTCGTTGCCGGCATAAGGAAGTTCAAGAAGCTGCAGAGCCTCATTTTCGGCGTAATTGAACTTTCTTCCCCCAATAAACATCATCGGCACCCTGACCTTCTTATCAACGCTTGCCCTGAATTCAGCTTCCTTCGTGTTGCCCTTTGGAAACTGAGTTTCCCAATTCCCCTTAAAATAAATGGCATTGGTTAGAACCAGGCGAGTCAGAGAAGTGATAACTCCCTGAGGAATCAAATCTTTGATCCGGTTTCTGGTCTGCTCTTCAACCCATTTATTGATAGTCAGCCGGGAATTTTCCGTATCCCAGGCAAAATCTACGTTGGTCACTTTCCCGCCGTAGTACTTTTCTACGGTCTTAAAATATTCGGGCAAAAACGGATAATTTTTCTGAGCCCAGAGAGCATTAGCTGTGTGTAGCTCATATTTTTTGTCTTTTTTATTAATCTGGTTGATGGTCTCGGCATATCCCCTTCTCAAGATTTCTATGTCTTCAGGATAGTGGAAGACCTGCCTTATTTCTTCAGCGGTCTTACCTCTAGCCCCTTCATAGGTCATAGCCATGGCCGTGGAGAGGCTATAAGGTGAAAAAAAGATGTTTTCCTCTTTGTTTTTAAGAGCTGGATAAAGATCAAAGGCGAACTGGTTGATGGAATTGACAACATTGTTGACGGCCGAGACTGAATCAAATTTCCTGGCCTGACTTATTTTTAAGGCTGAAGTATCTTCGCTACTCATAAAGGTATCATCCCCACAAGAAGTTGAAACGGGGGTGGCAAAATTGACCAATATAAAAAGGGCCAACACAAACAGGGAGTTTTTAAAATATTTCATTCTTAAACTCCTAATAGATTTATTTTATCCATCCACTGTTAATAAATCGTATTTCCAAAAAGCCATTCTGGCCGTGTATTTTGCTTGCCACTCAAATAGTCAAACCGGGCGAGGCCAATTTACAAAAATTATCAACAAACCGAGGTAAGCCTCGCAGAAAGTTGTTATTCAGCAACGTCAGAATCGTTGTTGTTTGAACCATCCTATTTCCCTTCCTTCTCCAGCATATATTCCCATTTGTAAATCATATCCTTTGCTTCCCGAGCATCGGGTGCCTCAGGGAAAAGATCAAGGTAAACGTTCATATTCTTTATTGCCTGCCTGTAATCCTTTAGTCCTTCATAAGTTAAGGCAATATCCTTGTAAATTGCCGGGTAGAATGGGGCTATTTTTGCCGCTTCCTTATACTCTTTAAGAGCATCATCAAATCTGTTCTCTTTTTTGGCCATTTCGGCTCTCATCAAATATCTTCTGGCTTCCTCCGGAAGCTGGGCAAGGTCAGGTTTGGCTTTTATCATCACGGCCACCTGGCTTCTTATCTCCTTAGCCTCTTTCTCATCCGCAATCTTCAATAGCTCTGCATATTCTTTAAGGGCCTCACTGTATTGGCCCTTGGCTTGAAACGATTTAGCTGCCTCTTTTTTATTTTCTAAATACGGGGTCAAAGACTCCAGGACCGCCTCTCTAAAAAATCGGTGGAAGGCATTTTGGGATTGGAGATATCCTTCCGGCAAAGAGGTGTAGATTTCAAGAGAATGCTGCAAATCGCCCATCTTGGAATAGGCCAGAGCTTCCAGCAATCGGTCAAAATTATCTTTAGAGCTGGAGAGAATTCTTACCGCCTCCGCAATTTTGCCTTCCTTGGTAAGCGGCGGACTCTCCATAATATAGGAAAAACTAATAGCACTAAAGGCCCAGCTATTCTCCTTATCGAGCGCATAGGCCATTTCTGCATCTTGACGTGACTGCTCCAGATTACCTTTTATGGCCTGGATGAAACTTCTCATAGCCAGAGGTGTAGCCACCGATTTCATTAATACTTTGCCTAAGGTAACCTTTTGTTCTATCGGTTCTTTAACGCCATTCCTTTTTATAGTCAGGGTAAGCTGAGTGCCTTCACTTCCGCCAAGACTCTGAAAAAACTTATCTTCACTCCCCTTCGTTGACTGGCCGTTAACCTTTATGATGCGATCCCCACTTTGCAGCCCGGCTGGGTTATAAGGAACCGTTCCCTCAACCAGAACTACAACCGGATAACCCTCCTCAAAGGTGAAATAGGTGCCAATCCCTTTTATGGTATTCAAATCAATCAGTTCATTAACAGAATTAATGGCCTCCTCAAACCTGCCAGCAGACATATAATAATAGGAAAGATAGAAACGTGCATTTCTATGGCGGGGGGATATTTCTAAGGCTTTTTTCAAGACCTCAATCGCCTGATCATAATTTCCCATTTCGGCATATAGATTGGCCAAACTGATACGTCGGTCAATAGCTTTTGGTTCAAGTTCTATTGACCTTTTTAGAGAGTCAATGGCTTCGTTGTATTTTCCCATAGCTCTGTATATTTTTGAGAGTATGTGGTAAGCAAAAGGATTATTTTGTTCTATGGCTATGGACTTATTGGCTATCTGGATAGCTTTTTCAAACTGGTTCAAGCCTAAATAAGCATTGGCTAATTGGGTATAAAAATCTTCTGCCTTTGGATTTAGTTCAACTGCCTTAGTGAGCGCCTCTACCGCCTCCTGAAATTGGCCGTTCATGTAATAACTATTACCCAGAAAGAAGTAACAACTGTATTTAGGAGGCATATGAGGAAGGAGGGCATTCTTTACTCTATCCGCCACAGACCGGTAAAAATTTTTATAGTAATAATCAAAAAAACTTTCAGGATTTTCATCAGCTATGGAAGCTGCCTTTTGAAAACTGACAATAGCTTTGTCATATTGATCAGTATTATAATATGCCCGTCCCAACCAATAATACCAGGCCGGGTCAAGACCGAGGACAGTCATACCTTCTTTATACACTTCAATTGCACGTTTAAGATACTTGATCGCCTCATCCATCTGACCCTTTTCATAATAGGCCCGTCCAAGGAAAAAAGAACAATAGGAAGCCAGCTTCCCGCTTTCACCCTGCTTTTCCACACATTCTTTAAAAATTTTTATGGCCAGTTCGTAGTTCCCGGAATTCAGAGCCTTGATACCTTCTTCTTTCTCAATCAGCTCACCCTGGCTCTGAACAACCAGCAGCCAAGAAAAACAAAACAAAAAAATGGCTGTTCTTTTCATTTCATTTTTCCTTTCTGAGTGATTTTTAATTTCAAAAAGTTACCAACTCCATGTGCCTCAGGATATAGCCTTCTTGAAAACCATCCCCGAGCTTGCCGACTGAGTAAAAACAAATGAGCTCAATATATTTTTTCCCTCTGGCTAAGTGTAATTAAACGGAGTAAAGAATGTCAAGCTTCATTGATTAGCAATTCTGGAAAAAAGTGATAAAATAGTTAATGTGAATAAGATAAGACAAAGACGAGCTATATCTATTATTTGGTATTTCTTCTTGGCCGTTGGACTGCTCATTAAAAATAGTCCCTCAGAAGTTCCCCAGCTGCAGACTATTCCCAGCTCACTGGTTACCGTTAAGCCTGTTCTGCCTGAGAAACCTGTTCGGCCTGGGGAATCTTTTGTCTTGACTCTGGAATTAAACATCACACCTGGCTATCACATTAACGCCCAGAAGCCAGAAGATGAACTGCTTATACCCACGGCGGTGGAATTCAAAGAGCTTCCGGTAGTGGAAGTAAAGGAAATAATTTTCCCCCCAGCCGTTAAGAAAAAATTCAAGTTCTCCGAAAAAATGCTCTCCGTGTATGAAGGTCAGATCAAGGTTAAAGTCGGGCTTAAATTGGCTGATGATTTCTGCGGAAGTTCACTGGAGTTGCCGGGCCAGGTTCGCTACCAGGCCTGTAACGACGAAGCCTGCCTGAGACCGATGACTGTGCCGTTTAAATTTAACCTCAAGGTGGCTTCTTAAAGCAGGCCGCAAAAAGGCCTGAAGGGGTTTAAAGACCTGATGGGCTTAATAATAAATTACCGAATTCGGCTGAAAGACAACCTGCCCTGATGAGAAATGAGCCGGTTTAAACCCTTAATTAGCTGCAATTAGCTGCTGCTCATGACCGGCAGAATTTTTAACATTTGTCATCAGTCCGGTTTTCTGAGATAATAGGTTAAATTTTGATGAAAGGATGTTTTATGAAAAAATCAACTTTATCACTGAGCATTATCATACTGCTGGCGCTTTCTCTGATGCTTTGCACCACCAAGAGCAATTCTTCCCAGTTAACCATTTCACCCGAGAAAGCCAGGCCTGGCGAGACTATCACCTTCACCTATATACCATCAGACAAAAAGCTTCAGTCGCGCAATTCATTTTCCCTGTATGTTTATTCTTTTGCCAGAGAGCTCCCGGAAGTCAAAACCGTAGAACTCAAGAAAAGCGGGAAAAAATGGACCGGGACCTACGCCATTGACCCCAAGGCCTATGGTTTAATTGCCAAGGTTAAGCTGGACAAAGAAAACGAGGATAATAACCAGGGAAAAGGATACATCTTTGCCCTCTACACAGGTGATGGAAAAGTGCTGCCCGGACATAAGGCCGGGTTAGCCCTGGCCTACACTTCCTGGGGACAACTGGTGGGCATCAACCAGGACCTTAACCAGGCTCTGAAGTTAACAGAAGAAGATTTCGCCGCTAATCCCCAGATAAAAAAAGAATTCGTGAACAGCTATCTACGCCTTCTGCAAAACATCAAACCTGAAGGCTGGGATAAAAAGCTGCAGACCTTCCTGGACGAAATTTCCGCTCAGCCTGATTTAGATGACTCAACTCTGACCACTCTTTACAGGTTTTATGCTCAGATGGGCAACCAGGAAAAGGCCCTGGCTCTACTGCAGCAGGCCCAGAAGAACCCCAAGGGCGAATTTTTCCAGATTCAAGCCGTCATGCAACTCCAGATGATGACCGACAGCAAGCAGAAAATGGAATTCCTGAAAAAATTCCAGGAAGAATTTCCGGATTCAAAATATGTGGATTCAATCGTTACCCTCATCACTCAGGGACTATTCCAGGAAAACAAGCTGGAAGAAGCCAACGCCTTTCTGCAAGAAAACAAAGCCAAAGCCCAGCCCTATTATTTCTACCTCATCGCTTCTGAAGCCAGCAAGACGCCAGAAAAGATGAACCTGGCTCTGGCTGCTCTGGATAATGGTTTGTCCCTGATTGAAGAACAGCTCCAGGACATGGCTAAACACAAGCCCGCTTATTTCACCGAAGAAGAATGGCGCGACCAGCTGGAAACCACCATTAAGCCCATGCTGCTCAGCCTTAAGGGTAACCTGCAAATGAAACAGGGACAGACGAAGGAAGCGATTTCTACTCTGGAACAGGCTTACAAAGCCAGCCAGGGAGCGCAATCCGGTATTGCTGTGGACTACAGCCGGGCACTCATCCAGTCTCAAAACTACCAGCCGGCGCTTGAGGTTCTGGAAAAGACGGTGAAAAAGGGCTTCGCTGGGCAGGAAGTTATGGACCTGCTTAAGCAGTCCTACGTTGGAGTACACAAATCAGAAGAAGGTTTTGATAAATACCAGACGGAATTAGACAGAACTGCTACCGAACTTCTTAAAGGCGAACTTGAGGCCAAGATGACCAGCTCCCCAGCCCCAGCTTTTGAACTCCAGGACCTGGAAGGCCAGAGCCACAAACTTTCTGACTACCAGGGCAAAGTAGTGGTGGTTGACTTCTGGGCTACCTGGTGCGGTCCTTGCTTGAGCTCATTCCCGGGAATGAAAAAACTGGTGGAAGAATACAAAAATGACCCGTCCGTAGCTTTTCTTTTCATCAACACCTGGCAGGAAGAAGCCAACAAGGATCAGGTAGTTAAAGATTTTCTGGACAAGAATCAGTATCCATTCTTTGTGCTCATGGACAGAGAAAATAAAGTAGTGGCTCAGTTTGGTGTTTCCGGTATTCCTACCAAGTTCATCATTGACCCAAAGGGTAAGATCCGTTTCACTTCGGTGGGCTTTGAAGGCGATACGGAAAAGATGGTTAAAGAAGTTAAACTGATGATTGACCTGGCCAGAAAAAAGTGAAAAAAGGCTCTAAACAGTAAAGGCAAACTAAGAAAAAATAAAAAAATGATAGCTTAAAATAGCCATTTTTATAATGGTTATAATTTTATAATGATTATAAGATTATTTTGTCTTGGCCTGGGAATAATCTCAGAATTGCTCTGAAAGAGATTTAACTTAAGTTAAAAGTAGAAGTTAAAAGCAGCTTTTCGAAACAAAAAAATTAGACCAATAGAGTAAAATAAAAGGTCAGGAAAACGAGCCAGACCAAAGAACAAAACTTAGAGACAAGTTTTTTTCAGGAGAAAAGAGCATGACCGAAAAAAAGGATTTTCAGCTTGACACCGAAGTCATCCACGCTGGCTACCATCCAGACCCGGTAGCTCACAGCGTTTCTCCCCCGATTTATCAAACCTCTACCTTTGCTTTTGAGAGCGCAGAGCACGGGGCGGCCCTATTTACCGGACAGGAAAAAGGCTTCATCTACACCCGCCTGGGAAACCCGACCATTGAAGCCTTAGAAGAAGCAGTGGCCACCTTAGAAAAAGGCTATGCGGCCCTGGCTACTTCTTCCGGCATGGCCGCGGTGTCTACTGTTTACCTGGCGTTTTTAGAAAAAGATGCTCATATGATTGGCACAGCGGCTCTTTATGGAGCGTCCAGAACTATCGTGGAGACTGAGCTGGCTCGTTTCGGGATCAGTTCTGATTTTATTGACACTTCTAACCTGGATGAAATTAAAAAAAGAATCAAAAAGAACACGAAGCTGCTGTACATTGAAAGCCCGGCAAACCCCACCATGGCCATGGCTGACATCGCGGCCTGTGCGCAACTGGCTCATGAGCATGGCCTGCTGCTGGTGGTGGACAACACCTTTGCTTCTCCCATCCTTCAGAACCCGCTGGAGCTGGGAGCTGACGTAGTTTTGCATAGCGTGACCAAGTTTATCAACGGCCACACCGATGTGGTTGGCGGCATCATCATCAGCAAAACTCAGGATTTACACCTCCGCCTGCAAAAAGTCCTGCGCCTGCTGGGCGGCACCATGGACCCGCACCAGGCCTGGCTGGTGCTTCGCGGTCTGCGGACCTTAAAGCTCCGGGTAGAAAAAGCCCAGGAAAACGCTCAGAAACTGGCCCAATGGTTATCAACTCACCCCAAAGTAGCCTGGGTCAACTATCCAGGGCTTCCCAGTCACCCACAGTACGAGCTGATGAAAAAGCAGATGAGAGGACCTGGCTCCATGATCTCCTTTGGTCTCAAAGGCGGTTATGAGGCTGGAATGAAGCTGATTAACAACGTTAAGCTCTGCACCCTGGCGGTTTCTCTGGGCGGCATTGAAACCTTAATCCAGCATCCGGCTAGCATGACCCACTCCTCGGTGCCAAAAAAAACCCGGGAAGAGTCCGGAATAACTGATGACCTGATTCGTCTGTCCGTCGGCTGCGAAGCCTACGAAGACCTGAGAGATGACCTGCAACAGGCTTTAGAAAAGTGCTGAACCGGAAACCTGAGCCGGGTTAGCTATTTGATTTTAAATTTAGTTTTTGAGGAAAGCTTGGGTTTTCCCGGATTAAATTTTCTTTCTGATTAGAATTCCATTGTTTCTGCTGCTTTCCCCGCAAACAACGTTTTTTCTCATCTCCGGCTCTGAGTTACTCAATCAGGCATTGTAGCCAGACAGAAACCGCACCCGACCTTTCATCATTTCCACTGAGCTACTTCTCTTCTGTCGGTCTCTATTTTTTTAAGCTTCCAGCCAGCCGCTGTGCCATCTCCCCTTTGACCCGGGCATAAACTCCGTTGCCTGAAGCTACCAACCGTCCATCTTCTCCAAGAAGCTTCCCTTCGGTCAGGAAAATTTTTCCTCTTTCGCCCGTCACCCAGCCTTCAGCCCTGAGCTTCTCGCCTATTCCGGCCGGGCTTTTAAACTCCACTGTTAACCTGGAAGTAACAACCACTTCTCCCTGGTATAAAATGGCTTTAATCATCACCTCATCCAGCACAGAAGAAATAATGCCGCCGTGGAGTATTCCCTGGTATCCTTCAAACTTTTCAGCCGGGGCAAATTCCGTCCAGGCTTTCTGGCCAGCTTCGTCATAATAGAAAACCAGCTGCAGTCCACAGGCATTGGCCTGGCCGCAGACAAAACAACCATCATAATCCACGATTTTCTGGCTCAATCCGGTAACTCCATAAAAGAAAATCTGGCCGTGCTGACCTTTAATTTTTTGCTCTGGCTGAGCTGACCCAGGTAAAATTCAACCTGATATTCGCCAGGTCTGACCTTTTCTTTCTGTCCTTCGGCTCTCAAATCCCAGGTCAGGTCGTTAAGCCCGGGCCGGTAATCAGCCTTAATTTCTTTCAAGACTTTCCCGCTGCTATCTTTAACCACCAGCTTACCCGCGCCGCCAGTTTTGGTATAAACCAGAAATACGGCTTTAGGCTCAGGCCCGGCTTCGGCTTCCCCCCGCTCGGCTGGAAGCACCACTTCCTCCGGCTCAAAAGCATGAAGCTCTCGGCCCAGAACTTCGGGCGTCATTTCTTCTATCTTCTGAACCGGCAGCACGAACACTCCCCGGCCGTGCGCGCCAATCAGCAGCTCTCTTTCTCTGGGATGAATTTTCATATCATAAACTGGCTGGGTGGGCAGGTTGGCTCTTAAGGAATGCCAGGTCTGGCCCCGGTCCAGGCTGACGTAAGCAGTCAGGTCCGTGCCCAGATAGAGAACATTCTCGTTCACCGGGTCTTCTCTTATGACGTTACAGCCTTCTTCCGGCAGGTTACCTTTAATCGAGACCCAGGTTTTTCCGTAATCTTCTGAAGCAAAAACATAGGTGCTGAAATCATCCTCGCGGTAGCCAATCATGGTTAAGTAGACCCGGCCTGGTTTATGCCGGCTGGCTTCAACCCTGGTCACCCATTTCTTGGGCAGACCGGCAGTGATTTTCTCCCAGGAACAGCCTCCATTTCTGGTGACCCAGACATTGCCATCATCCGTGCCAGCATAGATAACTTCTGGTGTAAACGGCGACTCCGCCAGGGCGGTTATGGTGGCATAAGGTACGTCGCCGGTAATGTTTTTCCTGTCCGTTAAATCAGGTGAGATCTCAATCCAGTTATCGCCCCGGTCCACGGATTTTAACACCTTGTTAGCTCCAAGCAGAAGGGTGAACGGATTGTGCCTGGAAATCAAAAATGGCGTCAGCCAGTTGAAACGATAAGGAGCCTGGACGGTTTTAAGCTGGGGCTTAATCATCTTATTTTCTTTAGGGTTGTTCAGGTTCAGCCGAAACAGGCTGCCGAATTGATACTCAGCGTAAACAATGCCTTTTTCATAAAGACTGGGTTCCACAAAAGCCCCATCTCCACCGAGAATCATCTTCCAGTCTTTGTCCCGACGGCCGAAAACAAAATCGCGCGGGCCAACGTTAACGCCGTTATCCTGCAAGCCGACATAGAGGTTATAAGGTGTCTCCAGGTCATAGCTTATAGTGTAGCACTGAGCCAGGGGTAGGTTGGCGATCCTCTGGAAGCTGCGGCCAGCATCAAAGGAAACATTCAGGCCGCCGTCATTGCCCAGCCAGACTTCCCTCGGGTCGTTGGGGTTTATCCACAAGGCGTGGTGGTCGGGATGAACATCTGAATAACCGTAGCCATACGAGCCGCCGGCTTCCGGAATTTCCCGGAAGGTTTTGCCGCCATCAGTTGATTTCATCAGCGGAACGCCCAGCAAATAAATCACGTTCTCATTTTCTGGAGAGACAAAAATTTTGCCGAAATAATAGCCGTAAGTATTAACGATTGAGTTCGGCAGAAATCCCTCATGGGTCTTTCTCCAGTGTTCACCGCCGTCATCGCTGCGGTAAACTTCAGCTCCTTTAACCTGAGTGCTGAAGAGGGCGGCATTAGCTCCCCCGATAAGAATATCAGCTAACTCCACCAGGCTGAGCTTCCCGCTCTGGACCGCTTCCTTGACTGACCTGGCGTTAAAGGTCATGGGTGCCCTGTTCTGGCGGAGCAGGGCTTCCAGCTTTCCATCTTCAACTTTCAGGAAATCCTTCACGGTCATTTTCTTGAGAGCCTCAACTGTCAGTCCGCCTTTAGCCGCTTCTGGCTTTTTAGGCTGAGTTCTTGGTTCCTGGTTATCCAGAAAAGCATAGATAACTCTGGGGTTAGAAGGGCTGATAGCCAGCCCGATTCTGCCCACGTATTCGTTCTGCGGAAAACCGTTGACAATTTTTCTCCAGTGCTCGCCGCCGTCTTCGCTCTTGTAGATGGCGCTTTCCCGGCCTGACTCCTGCATGTTCCAGGCCTGGCGCAGTCTTTCCCAGGTAGCCGCATACAGAACTTCCGGCTGGCGGGGGTCCATGACCAGGCTGATAACGCCGGTCCGGGGCGAGACATAAAGAACCTTTCTCCAGGTCTTTCCGCCATCGGTAGTCTTAAAAACACCGCGTTCTTCATTTTCAGTGTACAGATGGCCAATGGCCGCCACGTAAACCACGTCGGGATTGTCTGGATGGATGATAATCGCCGCAATATGATGTGTGTCAGAAAGCCCCAGGTGCTGCCAGGTCTTCCCGCCATCCGTGGATTTGAAAACTCCGGTGCCGGCATAAGAGGAACGAGAAGAATTTTCTTCACCCGTCCCGGCCCAGAGCAGGTTTTTATCTTTTTCATAAACCGCCACGCTGCCAAAACCAACCCAGGATTGTTCATCAAAAAGCGGACGCCAGGTGGTCCCGCGGTTCTCGGTGAGCCAGAGGCCGCCGCTGGCCGCAGCCACTAAAATCCGGCTGGGGTCAGAAGCATAGCCTTTTATGTCGCAGATTCTGCCACCCATAAAATACGGGCCCAGGTTTTTCCATTCCAGCATCCTGAACCAGGATTCTTGAGCCATTTTCTGGTGCTTTTCCCAGGAAGCCAGCCTTTGTTCAGCCGTGGTGTAAGAAAAAATGAAGCCAGAAAAGATTGTGGTCAGGAAAAATAATGAAACCAGAACTGAAATATAATTTCTTCTGTTCCTCATAGCCACCTCCAGTTTATTAAACTTAGCCACCATGCCATAATTATATTGGGAAAAAAAATTGAATTCAGCAAATTTTTTATCTGGCCAATAGTTTTTTTAAGTCAAAAATTCATCAGCTACTCGTGTGTTCTCATCTGGCCACCTGAGAGGAAAAAGGATAAATAGCCTTGGCCTGCCAGACGCAGCTCTGGTCAGTATGTCTAAAAGACTGAACGAAATCTCAAAATTCCAAAAAATATAATGACTATGCAGAAAAGCCTGTCACCGATGGTCCTGCGCCTAAAAACCACAAAAAAGTATGTTATTATCACCTTCCTTCACCAAATCCGCCAACCTCAAACCTGACTGCCGCCAGAGAAAGCCTTAGAGACTGTCACCATCTTGTCAGCAAGGGAATCTGGTGGTAAATTATCTGTTCTGTTGGAAGAGGAACTAAAATCATGAAAAAAAGAATTCTGCTTTCGGCCTCCCTTTTTCATGCGCTGACTGACGCGGCTACTATCGTCACGCCAACTATCTTCCCCATCCTTTACAGTCAGGGCTTCCTGATTAAAAAATACTCCCAGATCGGACTTCTTTCTAACGCCGGTCTGCTGACCACGCTGCTGCTGCAGTTCTGGGTAGTAAGCCTTTCTTTCAAGCACGAGTACCGCTGGATGATGCTGCTGAGCGGTCTGGGCATAACCCTGGCCAACTTCCTGGTTCCTCTTTCGCCCTCATTTTTTGTGCTCCTGCTGATGTTTGTTTTACTGCGTGCTTTTACCAGCTTCTATCACCCGGTGGTCATCGCCTGGATTTCCCGCTCCCGGGCCGGCTCTGACCAGGAACTTGATGACGCCATGGGCATTCAGAGCGGGTCCGGCAACTTAGGGGTGTTGCTGGCTTTTATCTCCACTGGCTATTTAGCCCAGCATTACGGCTGGAAAATGCCTCTATATGTCTGGGGATTCATTGGCCTGGTCATAACAGCCGTGGGCGTTTCGGTCATCAACAGAGTTTCATCCCGGCAGGAAACCAAACCTGACCTTTCAGCCAGAAGCTGGCTGCAGGTGCTCAGAAGAATAAGCCATCTGGTACCAGGCTTCTTCTTCGGTGGTATGGGCTGGTCCGTAACCATCTATTATGCTCCTTCCCTTCTGCACAACAACTTCAACATACCAATGGGCCAGACCGGGGTTTACCTGGCTTTATGGATTGGCCTGGGGACCATAACCGGTTATCTATACGGCTTCTGGAGCCGGAAATTCGGCCGGAAAAGGGTGTTCCTGACCAGCCTGGCGGGAGCAGCTGTTTGTCTGCTGCTAATAGGCTTCTCCGCCAGTAAAACGCTCTCTGTCGTGGCCCTCCTGGTGTTCGGTGGTTTTATGCTGATGACTTATCCCAGTCTGCACACTTTTGTGGGCTCAACGGTGAGGGATGAAGAGCAAACCCTGGCCTTTAGCTGGGTCTCCAACATTCAGTTGATTTCTGGTGCTGTTATCTCCTTGCTGGCCGGGTTTCTGTCTGACCTGGTAGGCATTCGTTTCCCCTTCATCCTGGCTGGCTTCCTCACTCTGGCCATTTTTCTTTTCTACCTGCCCAAGGACGATAGATACTTCGGAGCCCGCGAGTTAGAATCAGCCAGAGCTGATTTTGAGGAACTGCCTACCTGAAAAAAGCTGAAAATTTCTTTGTGCTGAACCAAGCCTTTTCTTTAACTTGCATCCTGCTAGCTGGTTAAGATAAATTGAAATGATATAACAAAAAGAAGGGAGGAATATTTCATGAAAAAAATCTTCCGGATTCTATCTCCAGGTCACATAAACTTTTTGTTTATTTTTTTATTTTTGTCATTGCTGGCCGCAAGATCTTCTTTGCTAGCCCAGTTTACTGAAGACGAGAAAAACACCATTGAAGTGGTCAAGAAAACACAAAATTCTGTAGTTTACATCACTAACATTCAACTGGTAAGAGACTTCTTTTCCTGGACTGAAGAAGCTGTGCCCCGTGGCACTGGCTCTGGCTTCATCTGGGATGAGCAGGGGCACATAATCACCAACTACCATGTGATAGAAGATGGGGACCTGTTTAACGTCACCCTGCCCAACCAGGAAGAAAGACAGGCTAAGCTGGTAGGTAAAGAGCCCAACAAAGACATTGCCGTGCTCAAGATTGAGGGGAACGTGAAAGGCCTGCAACCGGTCAAGATTGGCAGTTCCAGTAACCTTCAGGTTGGTCAGAAAGTCATCGCCATCGGCAATCCCTTTGGTTTTGACCATACGGTGACCACCGGCATTGTGAGTGCTCTGGGCCGGAGCATGCCTGGCGCAGGGGGAGTGACCATCAGGGATATGATTCAGACTGATGCGGCCATCAACCCCGGAAACTCTGGCGGGCCGCTGTTGAACTCAGCCGGAGAGCTGATCGGCATGAACACCATGATTATTTCCCGCTCCGGAACTTCTTCTGGTGTGGGGTTTGCCATACCGGTTGACACCATCAAAAAAATCGTTCCCCAGATTATCAAGTATGGACGCGTCATCAGGCCAGGGCTGGGCTTATCACTCCTGTCTGACCGCTATGCGGCTCAACTCGGTATAGAAGGGGTGGTCATCTACGACGTTCCCCCGGATTCTGAAGCCTACCAGAAAGGCCTGCGCGGTCTGACCCGCAGCCGTCTCGGCCGACTGGTGATTCAGGACATCATCAAAGAAATTGATGGCCAGAAGGTTCGTTCTTACGATGACCTTTACAACCTGCTGGATAACTACAACATCGGTGATAAAGTCACTCTGACGGTTGAAAGAAACGGCAAGACGAGAAAAGTTGAATTAACCCTGGTCCGGATTGATTGATGATTTTAATTCAGGTGAAGTTAAACGGTTTAACTGCTAATTGAAGGTTTTTAGAGTTTTTTACATTTAATCAGCTAATTTTCGTGGCCCGGACTTCGTAATCTTCCTGCCAGAGCACCAGGCCGGTCACTTTTCCGCTTTCATCAAAATTAAACTTTATCCGGATAAAGGGGTCCACGGAAAAGAAAATGGTCTGGGTTTCCACGTAAAACCTGGTGGGGCTCTGTCCGGTGGGATGCACTATCAGATAATAATCCTCATAGGTCACATCCAGAAAGTAGTTGCTGTCCACCTGATACCGGCCGACATACTGAGCATAGATGGACGGGTCAAGGCGGTAAAGCGGTTTTTCTTCTGGTTTGTAATCCGGCCAGTCGTAGATGGCTGAAAGCCCGTGCAGGATTTCTTCAATCAACACTCCCCCGTTTTCGCTGTTGGTCATGACCACCACACCCTGGCCCAGCGCTGGATAAATCAGGACCGCGGAGCGGTACCCTCTGGTCTTGCCTTTGAGCAAAATTTTGAATTTTTCATGCTGTCCTTCCAGCCGGAAGCCATAGCCGCTGCCATCAGCCTGCGGGGAAAGCATGGCTCTGGCTAACACCGGACTTAAAAGCCCGCCTGATTTACCCTGAGCACACTGCATGAGCTCAATCAATAAATTCAGGTAGTCTGAAGGATTAGCCCACAGACCGCGGGCCGCCTGTTCCGGGTAGCGATAAAACTTGCCTTCCACCGCATTACCCGGCCGTTCATGGCCAACGGCCAGGTCATCAGTAACCGGCTGGCCGAAACTCAGGTGCTTCAACCCGAGCAGACTAAAAATTTCTTCCTGGCTTAACTGTTTAAGATTTTTTCCCGTTTTTTCCTGAAGGTAAAGCTCCAGAAGGACATAGTTAAAATCAGAGAACCTGACTCCGGCCTGGTCCTCAAAGCCGCGGAAGCTAAAATAATTGGTGGCTGGCTCCTCACCCCTTAAAACCTGGGTCAAATGCGGAAGAGTGGCACCTGGCGGGTAACCCGGGGATACCCAAGGATAAAAACCTGCCGAATGGCTGAGAAC
>JBBIRN010000013.1:0-6049 GCA_037441785.1 Candidatus Aminicenantota bacterium
CCGGACCTCAAGCCTGCTTCTCAGAGCGAGCTTTCTTTCGGAGCAGAAAAGAAATTGATGGAAAATCTATCTCTTTCCGTGAGATTAGTACATAAGCACTTAATCCGGACTATTGAAGATGTGGGAGCCCTGGAATGGGTTTATGACCCGTCAACGGGTTCAAATACTCTGCAGGAAATTTTCTACATCACCAACCCGGGCTTTGGCTATTCTCGGCCGGTATCTCAGGGCGGAAAATTTGCTGATGAATACTGGCCTGTTCCCAAAGCCAGAAGAGATTATTACGGCTTGAATATTTCTCTGGAAAAAAGGTTCAGTGACAATTGGCAGGGCGGAATCAATTACACTCTTAGCCGTGTCCAGGGTAATTATTCCGGTCTGAGTAGTGCTGATGAAGATGGCCGTAACGCTCCAAATGTTACTCTCTATTACGACGATTGGTTCATGGCCTATGATGTTTATGGCCATGTTTTAAAAGGCCCTCTGCCTCATGACCGGACTCATTACCTCAAAGCTTATGGGTCTTATGTTTTCCCGTTCGGGCTAACTGTGGGCCTCACAGCTTATGGTCGCAGTGGCTTACCCTTGACTACCAGATTGTACATGAATAACCGTTACATCTATCCGGAAAACCGAGCTGACCTCGGCCGCCTGCCTTTTACTTTCTGGGCTGACCTGTTTGTTGAGTATACCCTGAAGCTGGCCCGGAAATACAACCTGGCTGTTAACCTGCAGATTAACAATTTCACCAACACCAAAACCATCCAGAGCAAGATAACGGACCTTAACCGGACGGCTATCTGGGCAGATGATGAAGAAATACTTGATGGGACACTGGCGCAAAACTACCGTGCCTGGGTGCAATCAGATGGAGACCCACATCCGGCCTTTGGCTGGTGGTCAACCAGGTTTGCCCCCTGGTCTATGAGACTCGGTTTCCGCTTCTCTTTCTGATAACTCAGGGGGAGTAAATTTCCTGAGGCCTGCCTGCGAAAGGTGGGCCTCTTTTTTTTCTGAAAAAAAAATTGACAAATAATTTGCGGAGTTATAATAAGGTAATAAATAAAAAAAAGATTTTGAAGGAAGATTGAGCGGAGAAAGGAGGTTTTTTATGATAAAAAAAATTAAAATTCTATCGGTTGTGGCCTTGCTTCTTCTCTTGGCCACCTTAGCCTCTGCCCAGGAAAGAGGCTCGGTGCGCGGCGTGGTCAAGAGTGCTGAGGGCAAAGTGATAGAAGGAGCCACAGTGGTCATTTCCGGGGCACCTCTGCCCCTGGGCCGGGAGTTTATCACGGGCAAAGATGGGGGGTTCCTTTTCCAGGCTCTTCCGCCGGGAAAGTACACACTGGTGGTCACTCATCCTGAGATGATTGATTTTACGGCCGAAGTTATCGTGGCTGTAGACCGCCAGACCTTTGTCAATGCCGTCATGAAGCCGATTGGCAAAATTCAGGAAGAGGTAACGGTGGTGGCTGCCACCCCCATGGTGGACCTCAAGTCAACGGAGGTGGCTTCTAACTGGGTATCTGAAGTGGTCCAGAGATTGCCCCTCGGCCGTTCCTATTCTTCACTGGTGCAATTAGCACCTGGCGTGGCTGATAACCGTGATTTTGCCCCCAACGCCGGCGGCAATAAGCAGGATAATGTTTATCTGTATGATGGTTCAAACATCACCAACCCCTTCTACGGATTTCTTGGGGCTAATTTCTCGGAACTGGATATACAAGAAGTGAACATTAAAAGAGGCGGCATCAGCGCGGAGTTTGGCCGGGCGGCCGGTATGGTGACCAATGCCATTACCAAGTCAGGTTCAAACACTCTTTCAGGTACTTTCCGTTTTGTCTTTGAACCATCTGAATTTACCTGGAAAAGCCATGACCCGAATCTGGTCACCAAATATGACCGGTATGTTCCTTCCCTTGGTCTGGGTGGGCCCATCATCAAAAATAAACTGTGGTGGTATGTGTCAGCTAATTTGCCTTATTCCCGGACAACGGATCGGATTAACAACCTCGGTCCGGTACCTGACGCTAAAAGTACAGCCAGCGAGTTTTTTGTCAAGTTAACGGCCAATCCCTGGCGGGCGCATCTTTTTTCTGTCAGTTTCAGGAACAATGATTATACTGACAAGAATGCCGGCATAGGTGTTAATGACCATCCAAGCGTAGCCGTCAACGGTAATGGTCTCTCCAGAATCATCTATGCTTCCTGGGTCTGGACCATCACCCAGTCGACGTTGCTGGAAGTGAAATATGACCATGTTAACGAGAACTACAAGAGTGTGCCGATAACTGAACTGGGCTATTTGCCCACTCCCTTTAACTACTTGGAACCCTGGACCATGGGCTATTTCAGGACAGCTACTGGTTACATAGGTGGCGGGGCTACGACCACTGGTCAGTATGTTGGCGCTGCCTCTGAATACAACACCCAGAACTTCTTCCGCGATGAATTTAAAGCAGTGTTCACCAAATATCTCGATTTTTCCGGTCATTCTCATGTGATTAAGCTGGGTTTCAGCTATGATGATGGCGGCGAATACCTGGAAAGACTGGCCAATGGCTGGGGCAGTATCATCACCACTACCTATGCCGGACAGCCAGCCTTTCGGGCTCGTTATTATTCGCAGCAGCCTCCGCAGAAATCTCGCGGTCGGACCTACGGTATCTTCCTGCAGGATAACATAACCATCGGGGAGAGACTGACTCTGACCCTGGGGGTGCTGGCTAACCGCGATGAGTTTATTAGCCAGACGGAACAGAAATTCCGTTTTCTGACCTTTAATTTTGATAAAGAAATTCAGCCGCGGCTTGGCTTTACTTTCACCCCCAGCTTGAAGGTGGGAGACAAGATTTTCGCCAGCTTTGGACGCTACAACAACATGGATAACAGGTCGCTGGCCCGGGCAGCGGCGCCTATCAGAATATTCAGAACAGATGCTTATATTTCCAGAGTTGATGGAACTATCTTGGCTCAGGTGGTCCAGGGCAATGAGACCGGTAAAATCATTCTGCCCACCATTAAGCCCACTTATACTGATGAAATAGTAGCCGGTTACAGCCGTCCGCTCAGCCACCGCTGGAGCGTGGAGATCTGGGGTGATTACCGCTATGTGAAGCATGTTATAGAAGATTTCCCCACCAGGTTTCGTGATACCAGTCCTTCAAGCTATGTTTATGGAAATCTTGATGGACAGTTAATGAGCTGGGCTAACCTTCCAGAAAATCTTCAGGCGCTGATTCCTCAGAACGGCTTTGTTGATTTCTATGCTGGGAAAGCCAAAAGAATCTACAAAGCTCTGACCTTTGAATTAAAAAGGCAGTATGCTGACCGCTGGTCGCTTAACCTGTCTTACACCCTCAGCCGTTTGAGCGGTAACTGGGACCTGGATTACGCTCCAGGCACAGCTCTGTTTTATGCTTCTTCTTACATTGAAGATGCTCCAGGCCTTTACATCAGTGACCCCAATCGTGATGGCATTATGCTCGGCGACAGGACCCATGTGTTTAAACTTTTTGGTACCTGGGAATTTATCAAGCGATTTACGCTTGGTGGCTACCTCAGAGTGCAGAGCGGTGCGCCCTGGGAAACCAGAGGGCTTGATTATTACGGCAACTACTACCGTTATCTGGAAAAAGCTGGTTCACATCGTCTGAAAACCTGGGTCAACTGTGACCTGCAGCTCACCTATGAAGTGCCAGTTCGGGGGCGGTTCAGGACTATGATTGAAGCCAGGATGATGAACGTGTTTAACAACCAGACAGCCTTGAGAATAGATGTCCGGGGAGACCAGCCGACCTACATGATGCCCACTTTCTACGCACCACCGAGAACTTTTTCTCTGACCTTCTACATGGTTTATTGAGAACCAGTAAGACTAGAGGGCTAAGCGTTAGTAGAGCGTGAAAAAAAGTAAAAAAAGGGAGGGCCAGGCGCCCTCCCTTTTTTTTATTTTCTCATCTTCTCTTTTTCCGAGGCCAGAATTCCGGCCGTCATAAATTCATCCTTGGGTATTTCTTGAACCCAGACCCGGATAGTTTCTAAAGGCGTGCCCAGGGATTCCTGAATTGCTCTGGTAACGGCTTCTAGCAGGGCTTTTTTCTGTTCCTTAGTCCGTCCTTCCAGTAAATGAATTTCCACCAGCGGCATGCTGGACCTCCTTAAAGAAATTTAAAGATTATAATTGGCCTAAAGTCCTTTTTTTCCCGAGAATTAAAAGGTAATTTTTAGAACCGAAGCCATAGAACCTCGTCAGTCTTTTTTTCAGCCGGTTTAAACCGGCTTTAAACTCATTTCTGGTCAGAAGCCGAAATAAATTCCTCTATCAGGCTAAGAAATTCAGAGAGAATCATGGCTGTGGCTCCCCAGATTTTATGCTCCTGGAAATGATAAAAAGGCACCAGAGCCACTCTATCGCGCAAAGGCCAGATTTCTTTTTTCAAATTTTCTTCTTTTAACAAGTGGGCCAGGGGTACTTCAATTATTTCCGCCACTTCTTCTGGCTGGGCGGAAAAATGCGGGGTGTCCATCAGGCTGCCCACCACCGGATAGATGAGGTAGTTGCTGGCCGAAACATAAAGCGGTGTTAGCTGGCCATGAACAGAAACACGGGAGCCGTTCAGGCCCAGTTCTTCTTCGGTTTCTCGTAAGGCTGTTTCTTCTAAGGATTCCTCATCTTCCTGTTGTCCGCCAGGATAAGAAATCTGGTTCTGGTGGTGGTGCACCAGATGGCTGCGCTTGATAAACACCAGATAAGGCTGGTTGTTTTTGGGGTAGAGCAGGATTAACACCGCAGCCTTAAGACAGGAGGTACAATTTTCTGGATATACCTGAAGAGAAGGAGGTGGTTGGGGGCACATCCTGAGCTGAGCCCGAAGACCTGGTTTTTCATCTTTTATCCTCTTCTGCAGGAAAGCAATAATCTTGCCCAGGTCTAATTGATTTTCCATTTATTTATCTCAGCCAGCGAAAGCATTTTATCAGCTGTTCCGCGGTGCCAATGCGGTAACCTTCAGAAAAGAAGATTATCTGGCCGTTATTTCTGATGGCCAGGTCAGCTGGCAGGTTTCGGCTTGAAGCCGGAAGCGTGCCAGTAATTAGCTTTTTCACCTGGTCGTTTTCATCATAAAGAAGCCTGGCTGTTTCTGGCAGGTCAGAAAAATTCTCGCTCTGAAACCCGGCCGGCAATCTGTCCTTAGCTACCACTACCAGCATCAGGCCCGGCCAGGCGGCGAACTGTTCTTTGAACTGCTTAATTTCATTTAGCAGGTGCTTGGTTGGTTCTTTGTCCGGGTCAATAAGCAGAAGAATCAGGCCCCGTGCGCCCGACAGGCTGTTCAGGTCAAAGGCCACTTTTTGCCGCAGGTCGTAAGCTTTGCCCTTAAGAATAAGTTGGCCAAGAGCGGCCGGTGGTTGGGTTTCTGTCCGCAGAGTAAACTTAATTTCTCGAGTCTTTCCGGCCGGGAGATGGAAGAAATACAGACGGGCGAGAACGCTACCGTCAGGCTGCCGGTTTCCGGTAATAAGCAGATACTGCCCGGCATCAACCTCTACTTCGGCCGGGAAAGAAGAAAAGGCCGGGTGGTTTTCATAGTCAAGAGTCTGGTATTTACCATGGCTGAAACGGGCCAGAGTGAAATGAGTAGAATAAACAGGTGATTTTATTTCCGGTGTTGGTTGATAAACAAGACGGAGCCTGGCTTTCTCCAGTTTTTCCTGATTTTCCTGAGCTTCTTCTTCGGCCCGGAAAAGTATTTCCCTCCATTTTCTGTCTTTATAATAATTAACCCGGCCAGTCGTCCGGTCAATTCTGGCAGGTATCCCTAAGGTTCTGGCTATGGCTACAAAAAGAACTTTCTGTGAATAGAGGTCAGCTCGACCAAGCTTTAAAGCACCTTCAGGGAAGAGCGGCACGTTATAATAATTTTCGGACTGGTCAAGCTTGAGGTTGGTTTCCAGCCAGCGGACTATTCTTTCCGGTTCTTCTTTAAATTCCGTCTTTTGTTTTTCGTTAAAAAATTGCTTGATAAAACTTCTCCAGGGGATAATG